>CAYQDZ010000017.1:0-25429 GCA_964416375.1 uncultured Bacteroidales bacterium | reverse complement strand
AGGAAAATACTAAATGCAGCATAGGATAAATTTAAATGTTTGAACACCCTACCTGACAGGTAGGGTAACTCATAAGACATCAATTCATTGCTATATACCTTCGTTTCTGGTATGACATACCCTGTCAGGGTATTCATTTTGTAAATACATAAAATAATTGAAATTTTTCTTAAATTAGAGAGAAGAAATTATTGACAATATGCCGATAATTTCGTGAAAGAGACATGTGGGATTTGTTAACCGCAAACTTTTTTGTTATGAATTATACCATTAAAGTCTCTGATACCGGCGATTACATTCTGATAACCGTTGATGGAAATGTGAATCCTGAAATTGCTATGGAATATACCGCCAAGTCACACAAACTGGGAAATGAGCTGGGTATTATGAAGTTCCTGGTTGATCTTAGAAATGCAAGAAATGTAGAGATGCTCGGCGATAATTACAATTTTGTAACCCAAGATCTAGCTGATCATCAGAGGGTTGACAGAAGAGCAAAAGTAGCCTTGCTCGTCAGTAAAGAGGATCATTCGCATGATTTTATTGAAACCGTTTCGCGCAATAGCGGGCATAATGTTACCCTGTTCAGAAGTCTGAAAAAAGCCCTGAAACATCTTAGATCTTAAATCCCATCAACAGGTATTACCTGGTATACATGAAGAGCTTAGTTAGTCGGAAACAGCTTCCCAGCCATAATCAATATAATTCCAGGAAATTTCATCTCCGCGGATATCGATTTTCATAAAGCCTTCTTCCATACCCTGGTTAGGTCCTTCCCACAATTTTGCACAAACTGCTCCTCCGACAAGAAACTGAATTTTGTTCTGAAAAGAAATGTATTCAATGATATGCAAATGTCCCTGTAACACAAGTTTTACATTGTAAGGATTAAGTAGCTGCAATACTTCCTGAGAATTGTTCACAACCAGCCATTTTTCATTCGGGGCCAATGAACCTTTACTTAGTTGATTGTATGTTGTTATAAACGGAATGTGTGTAGAGATGATAACAGGCGTTGATTTGTCTATTTTCTCCAGGTCGCTTTTTATCCATTCCATTTGTTCATCATCAATATATCCCTTGTACTCGCTATTGCCTGCATCAACAATCGAATTCAAAACAATAAAATGCCATCCCTTATGATCAAAAGAATAGTATGTTTTCCCAAAATATCTTTTGTACATCCCATCGTTGTAATCGGGGTGCAATGAATCTGCATCGCTCTCTTTATAAAGTCCATACAATTCATGATTTCCAATGGTATTGTATACCGGTTTTTCAAATTTTTTCGCAGTCTCAACATACAAGGCATACAACGAGTCCGCCCTGCTGTGTTTCACTGCCAGAGCATCTGCTATTAAATCTCCTCCTGTCAATACAAAATCGGCATCCAGCTTATTTGCCGTATCAATTGCTTTCTTAAAACCCTCAACGGCACCTTTTGCGGGTTCAAGATGAATATCGGTCATAAACAAAAAACTAAAGTCTTCAAAAGGATTTTCCTGTGCACATAAAAAACAACTGTTTATGGTGCATAATATGGCTGTAACAACAATTAATATTACTTTTTTCATTTTATAATTCTTAACTATTCAGGCATAAAATTATTCGTTTTTTTGACAAATACGTGAAGTAATTCATTTCATTGTCTTACATACAAGTTGAGCAATTTTCTCATAAGCCATGAAACAGTATGCGTGAACTAATTCCCAAAAAGTTTGAGTTAAAAATTGCATGTATTTGTGCTTAGCTGAACAAGTTGGAGGTTTTGCAAAAAAGGTCAATTCAAATTGAATTGACCTTTATTTTTAATAACTTTCAGGAAGTATCAAGGAATATTAATAAATTTCCATATAAATACTTAACGAACCTGCAATATTTTCAGAATATGAAAACCAAACATCTGATTCTGGCTGTTTTGTTTGTTTCCTTACTTTTCTCGTGTACAAAAGAATGGAATGAAATAGCCCTCAGTTCACCTGACAGCAAACTTCAGTTGATTTTTAAAATCCATGATGGAAAACCTGTATACCAGTTGAATCTGAACGGAAAACCTATTGTGCTTGAATCGCGAATGGGATTTCAACTGAAGGATCAACCTTCTCTGGATTCAAACTTTGTTCTCATAGACAGGAAAATCAATAGCATTCATACATCTTGGGATCAACCCTGGGGAGAAGCAAAAACAATCGAAAACCATTACAATGAAGTCATCCTCTATTTACAGGAACTCAGCGGGCCGGAAAGAAATATGAACATTATATTCCGACTGTACAACGGAGGAATGGGGTTTCGATATGAATTTCCTGAGCAGGAAAATCTGGATGAATTTCAAATTTTAGAAGAATATACAAATTATACTCTTGCAAATGAAGAAGAAGCCTGGTGGATTCCTGCCTATCAGCGGGAGCGGTATGAATACCTGTACAAAAAATCAAAATTAAGCCAGATGGATACGGCTCATACGCCGCTTACAGTAGAAACAAAAAATGGTCTTTATCTCAGTTTTCATGAAGCCGCTCTTTATGATTTTCCCAGCTATACTTTGTATGCTCCCGACACCAATGTACTGGCCCTGGATCTTGTTCCCTGGAGTAATGGCATAAAGGCTTATGTAAAAACTCCCTTTCTCACCCCCTGGCGCACTATCCAGGTTGCCGATAAACCACAGGAACTCATTACCAATTACCTTATCCTGAACTTAAATGACACCTGTAAAATTGCAGATACTTCCTGGATAAAGCCTGCGAAATATGTAGGCATATGGTGGGGCATGCACATCGATAAATACACATGGGCATCGGGCAAAAAACACGGAGCCACAACAGAAAACACAAAAAAATACATCGATTTTGCATCGGAGCATGGTTTTGGTGGTGTGCTTGTGGAAGGATGGAATACAGGCTGGGATGGTGATTGGATAAAAAACGGAGAATTGTTTAGCTTCACTCAACCCTACCCTGATTTCAATCTTATCTACCTGGCCGATTATGCAAAAAATAAAGGAATAAGCCTGATAGGGCATCATGAGACAAGCGCTCATATTGAAAATTATGAAAAACAGATGGAAAAAGCCTATCGCCTGTATGAAGATCTTGGAGTGAAATACCTGAAATCCGGTTATGTTGGTGCCGGGTATCCCGGGGGGCGATTGTACAATGATGAATGGCACCACGGACAATTCGCCGTCAGACATTACCAGAAATCCGTTGAACTGGCTGCAAAATATCACATCATGCTGGATGTGCATGAACCGATCAAAGATTGCGGACTGCGCCGTACATGGCCCAACCTGATGAGTCGTGAAGGAGCACGTGGAATGGAATGGAGTGCCTGGGGTACGGATGATGGAAATCCGCCGGACCATGTTCCCACGCTTGTGTTTACACGTCTCCTGTCGGGACCTATGGATTACACACCCGGTATTTTTGATCTTGATATCCCCACCAAACCTGATAACAGGGTGAACACCACGCTTGCCAAACAACTTGCTTATTATGTTATCATATACAGTCCCTTACAAATGGCAGCCGATCTGCCTGAAAATTACATGGAAAATCCTGCCTTCCAATTTATTCAGGATGTGCCGTGCGACTGGGAAGAGACTGTTGCTCTGAATGGAAAAATTGGTGATTACGTTACCATTGCCCGAAAAGATCGCAACAGTGAAGACTGGTACCTGGGCAGTATAACGGATGAGGAAGCAAGGAGCTTTAAACTTCGCACAGATTTCCTCGAAGGCAGAACAAAGTACCTGATGGATGTATATGCCGATGGAGAAGAGGCAAATTGGATTACAAATCCTCTTTCCATTCAGATTACACAGGACACAATAACAAGGTCCGATACGCTCTATCTGAACCTGGCTCCCGGGGGCGGATCTGCTATACGCTTTGTGCCTATCCTGGAAAAATCAAAGCCATCAAAGCAGTCAACAGATTGATCTTATCGTCCGCTTATTGAGCAGGAACAATGCTCTGAAACCAAATAGCCCATGAACTTCTTTTATCAAAAGAAAAATTCTCTTATATTGCAGCATACAAATTAATCCTCACTACTTATGAGAAAACTTTCATTTATTATCATTGCAGTTTTAGCGACAAATACTGCAATGGCAGGGGGTATTATTACGAATACCAACCATAGTGCCATGTTCACTCGCATGCAGGCAAGAGATGCAACACTGGATATTGACGCAACCTATTATAATCCTGCAGGATTGACACTTCTGCCTAATGATGGATTCTATTTCTCACTCAACAACCAAACACTGGGTCAGACCCGGACTATAACCAGCGATTACAACGCATTAAACCATTCGGAATTTGAAGGAAAAATTTCGGCCCCGTTTTTTCCCGGTATATACGCTGTCTATAAAATAGGCAATCTGGCTATATCTGCCGGATTCAATCCGATAGGCGGAGGTGGAGGCGGAACCTATGATAAAGGTCTTCCCAGTTTCGAGTATCAGATTGCTGATTTAGTACCTGCTCTACAAAGCAGTTTAACACCTATTGATGAGGCATTCACAGGATTGGGAGCTCCCGATCCGGACTTCAACGGCATTTCAGATTACCGGACAGATATTTCATTTGAAGGAACTTCCATAATCTTTGGTTATCAGTTAAACCTATCGTACAAGATCAATGATGTATTTTCTGCAGCAATCGGAGGCAGATATGTCACAGGGAAAGATACCTACAAAGGAAGCCTGGCAAATATAGAGATCCAGGCCCCCGAAGTATATGGCGGATGGCAAACAGCAGGACACTACTTAAGAACAGTGGCGGAAACCCCCGGACTCGATGGCCCAACAGTAGCAGAACTTGAAAGAACAGCAGCCTATATGGATGCTGCCACAGCTGATCAGGAAGTTGATGTGGAGCTGACCGCAAAAGGATTTACGCCAATAATCGGCCTGAACATAAAACCTTCGGATCAATTCAATATCGCCCTGAAATACGAATTCAATACGAAACTGGAGTATTCAACCAAAATTATAGATGGAAAAGATGGTGGTGGCATGTATAGCGATACAACAAAATCACATTTGGATATTCCTGCTCAACTGGTTCTCGGAGCAAGCTATCGTCCGGTTGAGCCTCTTTTGATATCCACCGGTTTTCATTACTATTTCGACGAACAGGCCGACTGGGACGGAAGGGAAGATTTATTGGACGGCAATATGATTGAATGGGCTCTTGGGCTTGAATACGCTTTAAGTGAAAAATTTGCTGTCAGTGCAGGATATCTTTTAACAAAATCAGGTGCAACAGGCGATTACCAGACCGACCTGAGTTATAGCCTGCCTTCAAATAGCATAGGTGGCGGATTTAAGTATCAATTGAATCCTATGATAGATATCAATCTCGCTGGCTCTTATACCATGTACAAAGAGGGAAGTGCTGAAAAGAATCATGATTTTGCCGGTTCAGGCTATCTGGTATCAATCAATGAAACGTATGATAAAAATGTTTGGATTGTTGCCATAGGGATTAACATCAACCTGGAAGCAACCAAATAATAAGAACCGGATCAAATAAAAAAGCCTGATAATTTACTATCAGGCTTTTTTTTATTTAAAGAGTTTTCTAAAACTTATACAGATTGTCTTCAATCAATTTTTCAGCAATACTTCTTCGGGCCTCTTTGGTATTCACTCCTGCAACTTTGGTCAAGGTTTCAACAGCCTTTGTAAGTTTTGCTGCTTCCGTATCGGAGGCAAATGAATAAATAGCATCCAGCGCAGCTTTTCTGATTTTTGCAGCCGAATCATAAATTAATACATCCAATATCTTCCTGTAAAGAGCCATTTCCTCCTTGCCTTTAAGGCTTTCCATTTTTTGCACTCTCAATGCAGAAGATTCTGTAACATATATTTCCATAATGATTACAGAAAGATTATTCATGATCTCCTGCTCATGCACCAGTTGTTTCTCAAAGGCTTTTGTTGCAGCATTAATCAGCAATAATGAAGCCTTCTTAAAGTTTTTGGTATACCTGAGTTTTTCCTGTGAATACTCTTCACCTGAAACTTTATTGTCACTTATTTTATCAATAGCAGCATACAATTTTTCAGCTTCACCAAACAAGTCAAAATCACCTTTCTTTGCTCTTTTCATAGCTGTATCGAGAACAAGCAATGTATTGATCTCATTCGTTCCTTCGAAAATTCTGTTGATTCTTGAATCTCGATAAGCTCTTTCTACAGCCATTTCTGACGAATAACCCATTCCGCCATGAATTTGTACAGCTTCATCCACAACAAAATCGAGCACTTCTGAACTGTACACTTTAAGAATTGCGGCTTCAACAGCATAATGACTGATGGCATCAATAGAAGCCATCCCCTTATCACAGCCTTCCTCCATATATTTGTTCAACAAATCATCAATGTCTTTACTAACCCTGTAGTTTGCCGATTCAGCAGCAAAGGTCCGTATTACCTGTTCAGCCAGCTTGTGTTTCATGGTTCCAAAAGTAGATATCAAAACGCCAAACTGCTTCCTTTCATTTGCATATTGTACCGATTCTATAATGGTCTTTTTCGAAGCTCCCAACACATTTGCTCCCAACTTAATCCTGCCCATATGCAAAATACTCAGTGCAATTCTAAACCCTTTCCCTCTCTGACCCAGCAAATTCTCAACAGGTACTTTTACGTCGTTATAAAAGACCTGTGCTGTTGATGATCCTTTGATCCCCATCTTATGTTCGTCGGGATTAACCACTACCCCCGGATAACTGCTCTCAACGATAAAGGCACTCAATACACGATCATTATCGATCTTTGCAAAGACCGTCTGAATATCAGCAAATCCGGCATTGGTAATCCACATTTTTTGTCCATTCAGGATATAGTGTTTGCCATCTTCCGAAAGTTTTGCATTGGTAGTACCTGCATTGGCATCGCTACCTGCTCCCGGTTCTGTTAAACAGTAGGCCCCCAGCAATTCACCGGTAGTCAATCTGGTAACATATTTCTCACATTGTTCTCCGTTTCCATAATACAGAATAGGCAATGTTCCTATTCCACAATGTGCCATAAAAGCAACAGAGAAAGAATACCCTGCTCCAATGGTTTCGGCAGCAAGCATCTGCGTAACAAAAGACTGTCCGAAACCACCATATTCCTCGGATACCGATATTCCCATCAAACCCAGTTCGCCGGATTTTTTCAATATCTCTTTCATCAGTTCTCTATCCTGTTTTTCCAAATCATCAACATTCGGATATACTTCTGTTTCAAGAAAATCCTGGCAGGTTTGTTTAATCATCAATTGTTCTTCATCAAACTCCTCCGGAATGAATATGCTGTCTTTTTCGATTTCTTTTACTAAAAATTCACCACTTTTTAGGTTTTCCATTGTTTTGATATTATTGAATAATTATGTTTTTGTATTTGCAGCGTTTTCGTTTATAGGTCCAGACATTGCGCTACGAGTTCGGCAATATCTAAATTTTTAATTTCCTCTTCTTTGTTTTTATATTTCAGTCCGTCAGTCATCATAGTCATGCAAAAAGGGCAGGCAGTAGCAATGATATCGGCCCCTGTTTTAAGGGCCTCTTCAGTACGTTCCATAAACACCTCCTTATCGCCCTTTTCAGCTTCTTTAAACATCTGTGCACCACCGGCGCCACAGCATAAGGCAAAACTACGATTTCTTTTCATTTCCACTTTGTCTGAAGGTATAGTATCCAGTACCTTCCTGGGGGCATCATAGATATTATTAGCTCTACCCAGATAACAAGGATCGTGATAGGTTATTTTGTTCTTCTTAAAAAGATCAGAATCAATAATAAGATTTCCCTGTTCAATTTCACTTTTCAGAAATTCGGTGGAATGGATCACGTTATAATTACCTCCCAGATCAGGGTATTCATTTTTAAATATATTATAACAATGAGGACAAATAGTTAAAATATTCTTTACCTCATAAGCATTTATAATTTCAATATTCCCCAGTGCCTGCATCTGAAACAGCATCTCATTGCCTGCTCTTCTGGCGGGATCGCCGGTACATGATTCTTCCGTGCCAAGAACAGCATAACTTGTTTTTAAGAGATTCAGAATTTTGGCAAATGCTCTTGCAACTTTTTTATACCTGTCGTCAAACGCACCAGCACAACCAACCCAAAACAGATATTCGGGTTTTTCCCCTTTAGCAAATAAATCAGCCATTACAGGTACATTAATTTTTTCTTTAGTTGCCATATACAGAATTTATTTGAAATTGATTACATGTTTTATTCGGTCCACAATAATCTGTCCTCCGGAGAAAACTGCCATGGTGCACCATTATTTTCAATATTTGAGAATATCCCATTTATTTCACTGGGGGCTGTTGCCTTTTCCATAACTAAATACCTTCTCATTTCAAGTACAATTGCAACAGGATCAATATTTACCGGACATTCTTCCGTGCAGGCATTACATGTTGTGCATGCCCATATTTCCTCGGTAGTTACCAGGTCAAATAATGATTTGTTATCTGTAAAATCTGCTCCATTCTTATGTATCTGTTTCCCCAGATATTCAACTCTGTCACGCAGATCCATCACAAGCTTTCTGGGTGATAATTTCTTACCTGTAATATTAGCCGGACAGCTGGATGTACATCGGCCACATTCGGTGCAAGTATAGGCATCCATTAAATTCTTCCATGTAAAATCTTTAACATCTTTCGCCCCAAACTGACCTAGTTCCTCTTCTTCATCAGTTTGTGCATCTGCGCTTTCGTCAAGCATAGATCTTACTTCTTTGGTTATGGAGGGCATATTTGTCATTTTCCCTTTCGGATCTAGTTTTGAATAATATACATTGGGGAATGCAAGAAATACATGAAAATGCTTTGAATAAGGGATGTAGTTTAAAAATGCAAATACTCCTACAATATGAAACCACCAGCAAAATCGTTCCAAAAACACCAGGTTCTCACTGGTCATTCCAACAAATAAGGGTTGAAGGAAACCACTTATTAAAAATGATCCCACTTCGAAATAATGAGGATGCAGCCTTGTCTGAAGAATCCCATCAGTAGCATTCATAGTGAGAATTGCACTCATCAGAAAAAGTTCTGTAATAAGGATTATATTAGCATCGGAACGTGGCCAGGCAGTCATCTCACTACTCCAAAAACGTTTGAGCCTTATAACATTTCTTCTTAGCAGGAATATAAAACACCCAAACATTACAGCCAATCCAAATAGTTCAAATGCAGAAACAGCTATCTTATAATAATCTCCAAAAAAAGAAAAAACACGATGACTGCCAAAAATGCCATCGATAAGGATTTCAAGCATCTCGAAATTGACGACAATAAATCCTACATATACAAATATGTGCAATATAGCGGGTATTGGACGTGTTGTCATTTTTGACTGTCCGATAGCAACCCGGGTCATTAATTTCCACCTTT
The DNA here is from genome assembly GCA_964416375.1 of uncultured Bacteroidales bacterium. Taxonomy (GTDB): domain Bacteria; phylum Bacteroidota; class Bacteroidia; order Bacteroidales; family UBA10428; genus UBA10428. The sequence goes on along the minus strand of CAYQDZ010000017.1, from coordinate 16,010 downwards.
TTGATCTATTGTCTTTTATTTCAAGCTTTTTCCCAAGCTTAATGTTTCTGGATATTGACCTGACTTTCCTGCTAAAAATAAAAATTGTGGCAATGAGTACTGCTGCAAATATTATGTTAGGAATCATAAGTTAATGAGATTAGGATAAAATACTGTTCATAAAGTCAATCTATGACGATTTAACTTCCTTAAAAGCACTAATTAATTCCGGCAGAACTTTCAATGCATCTCCAATAATACCATAATCAGCAGCTTCAAATATAGGTGCATCCTTATCCGTATTCACTGCAACAATGAATTTTGAGGAGCTGATGCCGGCTAAATGCTGGATCGCTCCTGAGATACCAAGTGCAATATATAAGTTTGGTGCAATTATTTTTCCTGTCTGCCCGGTATGCTCATTATTAGGCCTCCAACCTTCATCAGAAACCGGTCTTGAACAAGCAGTAGCAGCACCAATGATTTCAGCCAGTTCTTCAATGGGTCCCCAATTATCCGGAGACTTCATTCCACGGCCACCGGAAACCACAATATCTGCATCTGTAAGAATTACTTTGCCGGTTTGTTTCTCAACATTTTTAATTGTTGTTTTTATTAAATTATCACTTACCTGAGGCGCATATTGCTCAATTGACGGCGTATTGTTTTTCTCAATTAACTCAAAAGAATTCTGTGCCAGCGTAACAATTTTGCGTTCTGATTTAATGATAATACGGGCAATCGCTTTTCCCGAAAATACTTTTTTTGTTACCGTAAAAGGATTTACAGCATCGGGGAGTTTGATGGCACCTGAAACGAGTCCTGCTTTTAGCTTAACAGATAATCTTGGCGCTAAAGCTTTTCCTGTATTGTTATTAGAAAATAGTAATGTTTTAGTTGCTTCTTTTTCTGCAATCTCTGCAATTACAGCCGTGTATGCCTGGTTATCAAGATTCACTAATTTAGTATCAGAGACTGATATAATCTTATCAGCTCCATACTTCCCAAGTTTGTCTAATTCAGAATCATCAACATTACCAATAGAGACGGCAGTTGTTGTTGTATTAAGCATTTCAGCAATTTTGCTGGCATATGATACGAGTTCAAAAGACAATTTTTTAAATTGCCCGTCCCAATTTTCTGTAAATACTAATACTGACATATTTTTCAGTTTATTGTTATAAGTTCAAGCTTATTAAATTAAATGACTTTTGCTTCGTTGCGCAGTAAATCAACAAGTTCCTTAACATGATCAAAATTTATCATTTTACATGCGGCTTTTGGCTGAGGCAATTCATAACTTGCATATTCCGTTAATGCATCAACATTTACGGATGCAATAACATCTATTGGTTTTTTCTTGGCCATCATGATTCCTCTCATTGAAGCAATTCTGGGCTCAGCAGCAATACCTTTTTGTACCACTGCGATAAAAGGTGTTAGAACAGAAACAACTTCTTTACCTCCGTCAATGTCTCTATCCAGGGTAACTTCATTATTATTTATTTGTAATCCTGAAACAGCTGAAATTGATGGAATATCTAATATTTCAGAAAGCATTCCACCAACCAGGGAGCTATTATAATCACTTGATTCAATTCCACATAAAATAATATCGTATCCCTTATCTTTAATTGCTGAAGCAACTTGTGAAGCAACAACAAAAGCATCGCCGGGATCAGTATCAACTCTTATGGCATCATCAGCACCAATAGCCAGGGCCTTCCTTATAGTGGGTTCAGAATCTTTTCCGCCAACAGTTATAACGGTCACACTTTCTATTGAAGCAGAAGCATCTTCTTTTAACTCCAAAGCTCTTGTTAATGCAAGCTCATCCCACGGATTAATAATCCATTGTATGCCTGTTTTATCAAGTTGGGTGTTATGATCAACAAATTTAACTTTGGTAGTTGTATCAGGAACATTACTTAAACAGATTAAAATTTTCATTTATCAAGGTTTTATTAATGAAAAATTCTATTTGCCAATGTGTAAAAAAACAAAGGGACAAATATATAATAAATTACAGAATCAGCAAGTCCATGAGTCTTTTGATATTCACCACTTTACATTAGCATTGTAATTTACACTTATTCTGAATATTAGGAAACAAAAAAGCTGTCTCATAAACAGAGACAGCCTTTTCCAAAGATTTATCAGAATAACGATTATTCTATGCCTGAGCAGTTGGTCCTCCGAAGTTTAAAGGAATTTGCTGGCCTCCTCCCCCTTCGATATCTTTAATAGGACCATGCAAAGATTCATACTTTTCAATGTTATCTTTTAATGCCAGAAGAAGACGTTTTGCATGTTCCGGAGTCAGAATAATTCGCGATTTAACATTCGCTTTAGGCATTCCGGGCATAATTCTTACAAAATCGATTACAAATTCAGATGTTGAATGTGTTATAATAGCCAGGTTTGAATAAGTACCCTGGGCTACTTCCTCTTTTAACTCAATGCTGATCTGATTTTTGTTTTCCTTTTTGTCTTCCATAGCATGTTGTATATTATTTGTTATGCTTCTGTTTTAGCTTCAGTCTCCGTTTCTTTAAAAGATTCGGTGAGCTTAACATATTCTTCATTGGATCCGACAAGTAAATTATTGTAGATACGGGCACCGGTACCTGCCGGAATCAAATGTCCTACGATTACGTTTTCTTTCAAACCTTCAAGACCATCCACTTTCCCGAAAATAGCTGCCTCGTTCAGTACTTTTGTTGTTTCCTGGAACGAAGCGGCCGACATAAAGCTCCGGGTTTGCAGAGCAGCCTTGGTGATACCCTGAAGTATCTGACTTGAAGTTGCAGGAACAGCATCGCGAGACTCAACAAGCTTCATGTCCTTCCTCTTAAGCATGGAGTTCTCATCACGAAGTTTTCGGGCTGAAATGATCTGGCCAGCTTTTAATGTCTGCGATTCACCATGATCAAGGATTACTCTTTTACCAAAAATCCAGTCGTTCTCATCCATGAATTCCCATTTATCAATAACCTGTTTTTCGAGGAACTTTGTATCACCCGGATCAACAATATCAACCTTACGCATCATTTGACGTACAATGATCTCGAAGTGTTTATCATTGATTTTCACACCCTGTAAACGATATACTTCCTGGACCTCATTAACAATGTATTCCTGAACTTTTGTCGGTCCTTTAATGGACAAAATATCTGCAGGAGTAATTGCGCCATCTGATAGAGGAATACCTGCTTTTACATAATCATTTTCCTGAATAAGAATTTGCTTGGAAAGTGGTACAAGGTATTTCTTCACCTGACCGGATTTAGAGGTAATTATTATTTCTCTGTTTCCTCTTTTGATTTTTCCAAAGGATACTTCTCCGTCAATTTCTGATACCACTGCCGGATTTGAAGGATTTCGTGCTTCAAACAGTTCAGTCACTCTTGGCAGACCACCGGTGATATCTCCTGATTTACCAATAGCACGCGGAATTTTAACCAGAACTTCCCCTGCTTTTACGCTATCGATTTCATTCACAGCAAGGTGCGAACCAACCGGAAGGTTATAAGATTTCAGAGTATCTCCTTTTTTTGAAAGAATTTTGATCCCGGGATTTTTTGTTTTATCACGCGTTTCAATAATTACTTTTTCCCGGAAACCGGTTTGTTCATCACTTTCTTCCTTGAAAGTAACCCCTTCAATAACACTCTCAAAGGATATTTTACCAGCAGATTCGGAAATGATTACAGCATTGTATGGATCCCAGTCGCAAATTGCACTACCTTTTTTAATCTGTGCTCCATTCTTCACATAGAGTTTGGCTCCGTAAGGAATGTTATGAGTGGTTAAGCCTATACCTGTATTGGTGTCAACAATCCTCAATTCTGCCAGACGGCCTATTACAACATCTACCTTTTTACCACTTATCTTGTCTTCTTTTTCTACCGTTCTTAACTCTTCAATTTCTATCTTTCCATCATATTTTGCTATGACGCTGGATTCAGCAGCTATATTTGAGGCTGTACCACCAACATGGAAAGTTCGCAGTGTAAGCTGTGTGCCAGGTTCCCCGATGGATTGAGCGGCTATAACTCCTGTAGCTTCTCCAATCTGCACCATTCGGCCAGTAGCAAGGTTTCTTCCGTAACACTTTGCACAGACACCTTTTTTTGCTTCACACGTTAAAACAGAACGAATCTCAACCTGCTCAATGGGTGAATCTTCAATCTTAGCAGCAATCTCCTCATTAATCTGTTCCCCGGAAGAAATGATTAACTCCCCTGTCATAGGATGATAGATATCATGGACAGCAGTTCTACCCAATACTCTCTCCGGAAGACTTTCAACAACTTCTTCATTATTTTTTATAGCTGTTGCCACCAAACCACGCAATGTGCCACAGTCAACTTCAGTAACAATGACATCTTGCGATACATCTACCAGACGACGGGTAAGATAACCGGCATCAGCAGTTTTTAAAGCGGTATCGGCCAGACCCTTACGGGCACCGTGAGTAGATATAAAGTACTCAAGCACTGACAAGCCCTCCTTGAAATTGGAAAGTATCGGATTTTCAATAATTTCCGAACCTGTTGCACCTGACTTTTGAGGTTTAGCCATCAAACCACGCATACCTGACAGCTGACGAATCTGCTCTTTAGAACCCCTCGCACCGGAATCAAGCATCATGTATACAGCATTGAATCCCTGCCTGTCAGATGATAACTGATCCATCAGAGTTTGCGTGAGACGTGCATTTGTATGTGTCCAGATATCAATGATCTGATTGTATCGTTCATTGTTGGTAATGAACCCCATATTATAGTTATTGAGCACTTCATCAACTTGATTATATCCTTCCTTTACCAACACATCCTTCTGATCCGGTACAATAACATCATCGAGGTTGAAAGAAAGTCCACCCCGAAAGGCCATTTCATAGCCTAGGTTTTTGATATCATCCAAAAATTGTGATGTACGGGCGATACCGGTAATCTTCAGTATCCTGCTAATGATTTCCCGAAGTGATTTCTTCGTGAGCAATTCATTAATAAATCCAACTTCCCGAGGCACAAATTCATTGAATATAACCCTTCCAACAGTAGTTTCAATAATACAGAGGACAATTTCATCATCCTTAAGATCATTCACTTTTACTTTGATCGTTGAATGAAGATCTACTCTGCCTTCATTGTATGCAATATTCACTTCTTCAGGAGAATAGAATGTCATGCCCTCACCATGTACCTTTTCTTCATCTGTACTGCTTTTGGCTTTGGTGATATAATACAAACCAAGTACCATATCCTGAGAAGGCACACATATAGGTGCTCCATTTGCAGGATTAAGAATATTATGAGAGGCCAGCATTAACAATTGAGCTTCCAGAACTGCTGCATTACCCAGTGGTAAATGCACAGCCATCTGATCACCATCAAAGTCAGCATTGAACGCTGTACATACCAGCGGATGCAATTGAATTGCCTTACCTTCTATTAGTTTAGGTTGAAATGCCTGGATCCCTAAGCGGTGCAATGTTGGAGCACGATTAAGTAAAACAGGATGTCCCTTCAAAACGTTTTCAAGTATATCCCATACAACCGGATCTTTCCGGTCAACTATTTTTTTTGCAGATTTTACCGTTTTAACAATCCCTCGTTCAATGAGCTTACGAATAATGAAAGGCTTGTATAGCTCAGCGGCCATATCCTTAGGCAAACCACATTCGTGTAATCCCAATTCCGGACCCACAACGATAACTGAACGTGCAGAATAGTCAACTCGTTTACCCAGCAGATTCTGACGGAAACGCCCTTGTTTTCCTTTCAAACTGTCACTCAGAGATTTCAAAGGCCTGTTAGCATCTGTTTTCACTGCATTGGCCTTCCGTGAATTATCAAACAAAGAATCAACCGCTTCCTGAAGCATACGCTTTTCATTACGAAGTATCACTTCCGGGGCTTTAATCTCTATAAGTCTTTTCAATCGGTTATTTCTGATGATCACCCTACGGTAAAGATCATTTAGATCGGATGTTGCAAAACGGCCTCCATCAAGAGGAACAAGAGGTCTTAATTCAGGAGGAATAACAGGAACTACTTTCACAATCATCCACTCAGGCCGGTTAATTCCCTTTGATGCACGGAAAGCCTCAACTACCTGGAGACGTTTCAGAGCTTCATTTTTCCTTTGTTGAGAAGTTTCGGTATTTGCGGTATGACGCAGTGAATAAGACATCTCATCAAGATCAAGTCTTTCAAGCAACCTGTAAAGTGCCACAGCACCCATATCAGCTATGAATTTATCCGGGTCAGTATCATCCAGATGTTGATTTTCTTTTGGAAGGGATTCAAGAATATCGAGGTATTCCTCTTCTGTCAGGAAATCAAGGTATTTCACTTCATCAGATTGTTTTATACCCGCATTAATTACCACATATCGCTCATAATAAATGATGGAATCTAATTTTTTGGTAGGTAGTCCAAGCAGATACCCTATTTTGTTTGGCAGGGACTTAAAATACCAGATATGCGCAACCGGCACAACCAGTGAAATATGCCCCATTCTCTCACGCCGGACTTTTTTCTCCGTAACTTCGACACCACAACGATCACATACAATGCCCTTATAGCGAATTCTTTTGTATTTTCCGCAATGGCATTCGTAATCTTTAACCGGACCAAATATCCTTTCACAAAACAAACCATCTCTTTCAGGCTTGTATGTGCGATAATTGATGGTTTCCGGTTTTAACACCTCACCACTGGAACGTTCAAGAACTTCCTCGGGAGAGGCTAAGCCGATAGCAATTTTTGAAAAACTGCCCGTTATTTTTGTGTCTTTTCTAAATGACATATATAATAATTTAATTATCAGTTAAACAATGAACCTTTAGTATTGTATTAAACAAGGTTAATACTTAAGCCCAGGCCTCTCAATTCATGAAGTAATACATTCAATGATTCGGGAATTCCCGGAAGTGGTAAGGGTTCGCCTTTCACAATAGATTCATATGTTTTGGCACGACCAACTACATCGTCCGATTTGACAGTAAGTATCTCTTGCAGAATATTTGCTGCTCCAAATGCTTCAAGTGCCCATACTTCCATTTCACCAAAACGTTGTCCTCCAAACTGTGCTTTACCACCAAGAGGTTGTTGGGTAATTAATGAGTAGGGGCCTATTGACCTTGCATGCATTTTGTCATCAACCATATGTCCGAGTTTAAGCATATAAATTATACCAACAGTAGCAGGCTGATCGAATCGTTTTCCTATACCTCCGTCATACAGGTATGTTTTACCAAACCTTGGCACTGAAGCTTTCTCGGTATAGTCCTCAATCTCACTAATTTTGGCACCATCAAATATGGCCGAATCAAATTTCATCCCCAGTTCCTTGCCTGCCCATCCAAGAACAGTCTCGTAGATCTGACCAAGGTTCATCCTTGAAGGTACACCAAGCGGATTCAATACAATATCAACAGGAGTTCCATCTTCGAGGAAAGGCATATCTTCCTGACGTACAATTTTAGCTACAATTCCTTTGTTACCATGACGGCCTGCCATTTTATCACCCACCTTCAGTTTACGTTTCTGTGCAATATATACTTTGGCAAGCTGAACAATTCCTGCTGGCAATTCATCACCAATGGTAACATTATACTTCTTTCTCTTGTAGATAGCATCGATTTCCTTATGCTTGATGATATAGTTATGAATAAGTTTGGAAATCAATTCGTTTTTCGACTTATCGGTAGTCCACTTATTCGGATTGAGTATCATATAATCAAGATCCTGCAGCATTTTCTGTGAAAATTTCGTTCCTTTTGGAATGAGATCAACATTCAGATAATCTTTTACGCCCTGCGATGTTTTACCATTTGTTTGTGAAAAGAGTTTATCAACAAGTTTTCCTTTGAGTTCAATGATATGCCTGTTAAACTCCTCTTCAATTTTATCAAGGATTGGTTTGGTAGCTGCCTTTAATTTTCTGTCTTTAACCGAGCGTGAAAATAGTTTCTTGTCAATTACTACTCCGTACAATGAAGGTTGTGCTTTCAAAGAAGCATCTTTAACATCTCCGGCTTTATCACCAAAAATTGCTCTTAGCAGTTTCTCTTCCGGCGAAGGGTCCGATTCACCTTTCGGTGTAATTTTACCAATGAGAATGTCTCCCGGAGTAACATTAGCTCCAATTCGTATCAAACCATTTTCATCCAGATCTTTAGTTGCTTCTTCACTCACATTGGGAATATCAGAAGTTAGCTCTTCCAGTCCTCTTTTTGTATCCCGAACTTCCAGCGAATATTCTTCGATATGAATAGAAGTAAACACATCTTCACGCACTACACGCTCAGAAATCACAATGGCATCCTCAAAATTGTATCCTTTCCAGGGCATAAATGCAACCATAAGATTCCGACCCAGGGCAAGTTCTCCGTTTTGAGTGGCATATCCTTCTGTAAGTATCTGTCCTGCAACTACTTTTTGACCTTTTCGCACAATGGGCTTCAGGTTGATACATGTATTCTGATTTGTTTTCCTGTATTTAGGAAGTTTGTATCTTTTCAGATCACCCTCAAAAGATACAAACTTAGTATCCTCTTCCAGTTCATATTTTACAACAATCTCGTTTGAGTCAACGTAATCTATTTCACCCTCTCCTTCAGCTACAACAAGAAGTCTGGAATCCCGAACAACATTGCTTTCTATTCCTGTACCTACAATAGGTGCTTCCGGAGAAATCAGAGGTACAGCCTGACGCATCATATTCGATCCCATAAGGGCCCGGTTCGCATCGTCATGCTCAAGAAAGGGTATTAAAGATGCTGCTATAGAAGCTATCTGGTTAGGTGCAACGTCCATCAATTGCACTTCTTTGGGTGTTGCCAGGGGATAATCTGCTTCAAGACGAGATTTGATCTTTGGATTTTCAAAGTGCCCGTCATCTTTAATGGGGGCATTGGCTTGTGCAATGATTTGTCCTTCCTCTTCTTCTGCACTAAGGTATATGACTCCTTTATTGCTTAAATCAACCTGTCCTTCATGTACTTTACGATAAGGAGTTTCTATGAATCCAAGTGAATTAATTTTTGCATAGACACACAAAGATGAAATAAGACCAATATTCGGACCTTCGGGAGTTTCAATCGGACACAATCTTCCGTAGTGAGTAAAATGCACATCCCTAACCTCAAAACCCGCTCTCTCTCGCGAAAGGCCTCCTGGTCCCAAAGCTGACATTCTTCTCTTATGGGTCATTTCAGCCAATGGATTGGTCTGATCCATAAACTGTGACAACTGATTCGTTCCGAAGAAAGAATTTATAACTGACGATAAAGTTTTTGAATTGATCAGATCAATGGGGGTAAACACTTCATTGTCACGCACATTCATTCGCTCACGTATTGTACGTGCCATACGTGCAAGGCCAATGCCAAACTGATTATAAAGTTGTTCACCAACAGTACGTACCCTACGATTACTCAGGTGGTCAATATCATCAACATCAGTCTTTGAGTTAATCAGTTGGATAAGGTACTTGATGATTTCAATTATGTCTTCTTTTGTCAGGACTTTCACATCCATTTCGGTATTCAGTCCGAGCTTTCTATTGATACGGAAGCGTCCTACTTCACCCAAATCGTATCGCTTGTCTGAAAAGAACAATTTATCAATTACATCCCTTGCCGTAGCTTCATCAGGTGGTTCAGAATTTCGTAACTGACGGTAGATGTGCAATACTGCCTCTTTTTCAGAGTTACAGGGATCTTTCTGTAAGGTATTATAAATGATATCGAAATCAGATTGGTTCAATCCTTCTTTGTGTAAAAGAATGGTTTTAGCACCTGAATCCATAATTTCATCTACGTGATTCTCTTCAAGAATAACTTCTCTGTCAATAACAACTTCGTTACGCTCAATGGAAACAACTTCACCGGTATCTTCGTCAACAAAATCCTCCACCCACGATTTGAGAACACGGGCAGCCAGTTTTCGTCCAATATATTTCTTTAATGCTGTTTTGGAGACTTTGATCTCATCGGCCAGGTTAAAGATTTCAAGGATGTCTTTATCACTCTCATATCCAATAGCACGCAATAATGTGGTGACAGGCAATTTCTTTTTCCTGTCGATATAAGCATACATCACATTGTTGATGTCGGTTGCAAATTCGATCCAGGAACCTTTGAAAGGAATAATACGCGCTGAATACAGTTTTGTGCCATTTGCATGCAAACTCTGTCCGAAGAAAACTCCGGGTGATCTGTGTAACTGAGACACTACCACGCGCTCGGCTCCATTAATAATAAACAGACCTCTGTCGGTCATGTAAGGAATGGTACCAAGATATACATCCTGAATTACAGTATCGAAATCCTCGTGTTCAGGATCAGTACAATACAATTTTAATTTTGCCTTTAAAGGAATATTGTAGGTGAGACCTCTCTCAATACACTCATCAATTGAGTATCTGGGAGGATCAACAAAATAATCGATAAACTCCAGCACAAAATTATTTCGTGTATCCGAGATCGGAAAGTTTTCGTTAAATACCTTAAATAAGCCTTCTTCTTTTCTGCGTTCCGGTGTTGTATCAAGCTGAAAAAAATCCTGAAATGACTTCAATTGTATTTCCAGAAAATCGGGATACTCCAGCTGATTTTTTGCTCTTGCAAAGGAAACTCTTTGACTAATATTGTTGTTTGACATTATCTCAATAAATAAGCGATGAACCTGATTTTTTTAACGACAAAAAGGCTTAACCCAAATCCCGACCCCGATAAAACTACCGGGACAGGACTTGATTAAACCTATAAAGCCTTTATGGCTAGAAGTATTTCTATTTAAGCTCAATTTCAGCTCCAGCCTCTTCAAGTTGTTTTTTTATAGATTCCGCTTCTTCTTTGCTTATACCTTCCTTTAATGGAGCAGGTGCAGAATCAACCACTGCTTTAGCTTCTTTCAAACCTAATCCAGTAAGTTCTTTCACAAGTTTAACAATTTGAAGTTTCTGACCTCCAGCAGCATTAAGAATTACATCGAATGCTGATTTTTCGACTGCTCTGTCTTCTTCACCACCGGCAGGACCAGCAACAACAGCTACTGCAGCTGCAGCAGGTTCAATTCCATATTCCTCTTTGAGGATGTCAGCAAGTTCGTTTACCTCTTTCACTGTAAGATTTACGAGTTGTTCTGCAAACGCTTTTAAATCTGCCATTTTTGTATGTATTTATTGAATTATTTATTTGATTCTATTCTTTTTCTGATAATGATTTTATAATCCCAGTCAGAGTATTGCCTCCGGACTGTAGAGCAGAAATAACATTCTTGGCTGGTGACTGTAAGAGAACAATCAAATCGCCAATAAGTTCTTCCTTAGACTTAATTTTGGAAAGCACATCTAATTGATCGTCACCTACATATACAGATTCTTCTACAAAGGCTGCTTTCAAAACTGGTCTTTCAAGTTTTTTCCTGAAATTTTTGATCAGTTTAGCAGGAGAATTTCCTATCTCTGAGAACATGATTGATGTTGAATTTTTAAGCACATCATACAGTTCATTGTACTGCTTTTCACATTTCTCCAAGGCCTTTTTAAGAAGTGTATTTTTGACAACAATCAGATGGATATCCTTTTCGAAACATTTTCGCCTGAGATTACTTGTATCTTCTGCATTCAATTCAGAGATATCAGTCAGGTAAAAATGTTTTGAATCGTTTATCTTTTGAGCCAGGCTATCAATAACCTTATTCTTCTCGTCCCTTGTCATAATTAAAATTTTTTACTATTAATTATTCCTCAATTGCTTTAGCATCAATCCGAACGCTGGGACTCATGGTACTGGAAAGATATATACTTCTTATGTATGTACCTTTTGCAGAAGCAGGTTTCAACTTATTTACAGTCAGTAAGAATTCCCGGGTATTCTCCGCAATCTTTTCTGATGAAAAAGAAGCTTTTCCAACAGTAGTATGTATAATACCAAAGCGGTCTACTTTGAAGTCGATTTTTCCAGCCTTTACTTCAGTGACTGCTTTACCGATTTCCATAGTAACCGTTCCGCTTTTTGGATTTGGCATTAAACCTCGCGGTCCGAGCACCCGGCCCAACTTACCAATTTTACCCATCACAGAAGGCATAGTAACAATTACATCGATATCTGTCCATCCTTTTTCAATTTTTTCAATGTAATCATCCAGGCCAACATAATCTGCACCTGCCTGTTTGGCTTCTTCTTCTTTATCTGGTGTACATAATGCCAATACCTTAATGTCTTTCCCCGTTCCATGAGGCAATGTTACAATACCTCGTACCATTTGATTGGCTTTTCGGGGATCGACACCTAGACGGATATTGATATCAATAGAAGCATCAAATTTTGTAAAAGTCATTTCCTTTACAATTTTAGCGGCTTCCGATAAAGAATAATGTTTACCAGGCTCAATCTTTTCTAATGCTGATTTTTGATTTTTTGTATGTTTTGTCATTGTGTACTTGTAGTATTAATAAATCAAACTACATTGCCGGGAATTGACCTTTCACGTTAATTCCCATACTTCGGGCAGTGCCTGCCACCATTTTCATCGCCGATGGTACAGTAAATGCATTCAAATCAACCATTTTTCCTTCGGCTATCACCTTTACCTGTTCCCACGTTACCGTAGCTACCTTATCACGATTAGATTCAGGAGAACCTTTCTTGATTTTAGCAGCTTCTAATAACTGAACCGCAACCGGAGGAGTTTTTACAATAAAATCAAATGATTTATCTGCATATACTGTAATAACTACCGGTAATAGTTTTCCTGCTCTTTCTTGTGACCGGGCATTGAATTGTTTACAGAATTCCATAATATTCACGCCCTTTGCACCAAGCGCAGGACCAACAGGTGGTGAAGGATTTGCAGCACCTCCACGAATTTGCAATTTAATCAATCCAGCAACTTCTTTTGCCATGTTAATTGTATTTCCGATTATTTATTGAGATACCTCATCAGACAGTTACTCAAGAAGCATTAAGGTTTTCGTAACAATCTAATTTTGTATAAATTTTTATTCTTTTTCTACCTGCATAAAACTTAACTCAAGAGGTGTTTTCCGGCCAAAAATTTTCACCATCACTTTGAGTTTTTTCTTTTCAGAATTAACTTCTTCTATAATCCCGTTAAAACTATTGAAAGGTCCGTCAATGACCTTAACAGTTTCTCCAACAAAAAATGGAGTATTCATTTCTTCATCTCCGGCTGCCAGCTCATCAACTTTCCCCAGAATTCTGTTGACTTCTGACACGCGAAGAGGTGTAGGTTCTTCGCTGGCTTTCTGTCCCAGAAACCCAATTACATGAGGAATGTTCGTAAGAATATGTGGAATTTCACCCACCAATACAGCTTCAATTAAAACATACCCCGGAAAAAAATTTCTTTCCTTACTAATTTTTTTACCATTTCTGATCTGGTATACTTTTTCCGTAGGAATGAGTACCTGTGATACATATTCCTGCAGATTGAGCCGGGATACCTCACTTTCAATATACTCCTTGGCCTTCTTTTCTTTACCTCCTATGGCCCGTAAAACATACCATTTTTTTTCCTGCTCTTCCATGGTTTTTCTTTCAATGACTAATAGAATATTCCGTAAATCCCTGTCATAAGGTTTTTAAATACAAGGTCCATCAACGCTATAATAAGCGCTATGATACCCGATGCTATCATAACCACTATGGCGCTTCCCTGCAATTCTTCCCAGGATGGCCAGGTTACCTTATAAACAAGCTCAGAATAGGCCTCTTTAAAATACCGAATAATTTTCATCTTGAATCAGGTTTGCACGGGAGGAGCGACTCGAACGCCCGACACCTGGTTTTGGAGACCAGTGCTCTACCAACTGAGCTACACCCGTATCTGTAAATAATCATTAGGATAATACTCCTACTTTCTTTATTTGTTCGGTGTCTCCATCATTTCTGAAAAATCGTGAAACTTTGTCAGATTTGAATTACTCCCGGATATATTATTGAAGGTAAGTTCTTATGGAATTACCTTTCTTTATTAAAAATCTATTCTCTGTTTACTCAACAACCTCAATAACCTGGCCGGCACCCACGGTTCTGCCACCTTCACGAATAGCAAAACGAAGTCCTTTATCCATAGCAACCGGAGTAATCAGATGAACTGTAATGGTAACATTATCTCCCGGCATTACCATTTCCGTTCCTTCAGGTAAGAAAATCTCACCGGTTACATCCAGAGTTCTCAGGTAAAACTGAGGACGATATTTATTGTGGAAAGGGGTATGGCGTCCACCTTCTTCTTTTTTCAGTATATATACTTCAGCCTTGAATTTTGTATGAGGAGTAATTGAACCAGGTTTTGCAAGAACCATTCCTCTTTTGATCTCATTTTTGTCAACTCCACGTAAAAGCAGACCTACATTATCTCCGGCTTCTCCATCATCAAGAATCTTACGAAACATTTCAACTCCCGTACATACGGTTTTACGACCTTTTGCACCAAGACCGATCATCTCAAGTTCATCTCCCGTATGAACTGTACCCAGCTCAATTCTTCCTGTAGCTACGGTACCACGTCCTGTAATCGAAAAAATATCTTCAACAGGCATCAGGAATGGTTTGTCTTTTTCGCGAAGTGGAATTGGGATCCATGTATCAACTGCCTCCATCAATTCCATTATTTTATCTTCCCATTTCATTTCACCGTGCATAGCACCTAAAGCTGAACCGGAAATAACAGGTGTGTTTTCACCATCAAACTCATAAAAATCAAGAAGTTCGCGAACTTCCATTTCAACAAGCTCAAGCAATTCAGGATCATCAACCATGTCCACTTTGTTAATAAAAACAACAATTTTAGGAACATTTACCTGGCGAGCAAGAAGAATGTGTTCGCGTGTCTGTGGCATAGGGCCGTCATCACCTGCAACAACGATAATGGCTCCGTCCATTTGGGCAGCACCAGTTACCATGTTCTTTACATAGTCGGCATGACCAGGACAATCGACATGGGCATAGTGCCGGTTTGCTGTTTGATATTCAACGTGTGCAGTATTAATTGTAATACCACGCTCTTTTTCTTCCGGAGCATTGTCGATCGAATCAAAGTCTCTGATTTCAGATAGACCTCTTTTTGCCAATACCATAGTGATAGCAGCGGTAAGCGTAGTTTTACCGTGGTCAACGTGACCAATAGTTCCAATGTTTACGTGCGGCTTCGACCTGTCAAATTTTTCTTTAGCCATAATTAGTAGGATATTAAATATACAGTTTCTATTTTTTAATTATATTCTATTTGAGCCAATGATGGGATTTGAACCCATGACCTCTTCCTTACCAAGGAAACGCTCTACCCCTGAGCTACATCGGCTTTAAATTTTTATTTTAAAATTTAAAGTCTTTTCACCCTTTGATAGGGAAATCGGATTCGAATTCCCAAAAATTTTAAACATCCTTTCAAAGTACACTACAAATTATTAGCGGGAGACTTGTCTGCTTACCGGCAGACGAGAGTATTCAATCTCCTGCGTTCATCTCATAAACTCACTCAACAGAGGTTCGCCCGGTGCAAACATGCTCTGCTTTCAAAACTCATTCATCAACACTCCAAAGTTACTCATATTCTGAGCGGGAGACGGGACTCGAACCCGCGACCCTAACCTTGGAAGGGTTATGCTCTACCAACTGAGCTACTCCCGCTTATTTCCTTACGTTTAAACCGCGGGGGTTTCTATCTGACAACTGTTCATGTCAGAATGGACTTATTTTCAGTTAGTTTCAAATATTTTGCAAAATTACAAAATCTTAATCACTAATTCCTGATTATGAGTTTTTCCCGCAAATTATTTCATTCAATGAACCCTGAACTTTATCATCCGGCGTGTGAATTTCTAAAGTCTCCAAACCACAAAAATGAGTGCAGGCATATTCTTTATATCATACTCACACTCAACCCTTTCGTGGGGAGAGGAGGATTCGAACCTCCGAAGGCATACACCAGCAGATTTACAGTCTGCCCCAGTTGGCCACTTTGGTATCTCCCCTTTGTACC
>CAYQDZ010000016.1:0-25983 GCA_964416375.1 uncultured Bacteroidales bacterium | reverse complement strand
TTTACAAAGTACACCAATTTTAGGGCATCTGCTTCGTTGCGAAAGCCTCGCATCTACCCCAAACTTGACGCATGAATAATGCAGGCTAAAACAAAAATACACAAATCGATTAACTATCACTACTCACCAGCCTTCAGTCCGATCAAAAAATCGTATTTTTACTGGCCTTCATATACTGTTGATTTCCATTCTATGATTGATCAGCCAACAATTGATAAAATATTTGCAACAGCCGATATCGTTGAAGTTGTCAGCGACTTTGTGAAGCTGAAAAAAGCAGGTTCAAATTACAAAGGCTTAAGTCCTTTTACCGATGAGAAAACTCCTTCTTTCTTCATAAGCCCGGCAAAAGGTATTTTTAAATGTTTCAGCTCAGGTATTGGAGGAAACGTCGTTAGCTTTCTCATGGAACATGAAAAGCTGTCATATCCTGAAGCATTAAAATATTTAGCCAGAAAATACAATATTGATATTGTAGAAAAAGAGCTTAGCGAAGAAGAAAAAAAAGGCATAAATGAGCGTGAAAGCCTGTTATCTGTTTCGGAGTTCGCTTTAAAACAATTCAAAGAATGGTTGTTCAACAGGGAAGAAGGCAAAGCTATTGGACTCGCCTATTTCAAAGAGAGAAATTTCCACCAAAATGTAATTGATAAATTTCAACTGGGCTATTCATTAGAACAGCGTGATGCATTTACAAAACTGGCTATTGAAAAAGGATATAAACTGAATTACCTCACTAAAACCGGTTTAACTGTTGACAAAGGAGATTTTCAATTCGATCGTTTTGCAGGAAGAATTATTTTCCCCATCCATAGCATCTCAGGACAGGTCATTGGATTTGGAGGACGAATTCTGAAAAAAGATGAAAAAGCAGCAAAATACCTGAATTCTCCTGAATCTGACATTTACCATAAAAGCCATGTACTCTATGGCTTGTTCTTTGCCAAAAAAGATATCATCAAAAATGATAAATGCTTTCTTGTTGAAGGATATACCGATGTCATCAGCTTGCATCAGGAAGGAATTGAAAACGTGGTTTCATCCTCCGGAACTGCTCTTACACAAGAACAAGTTCGTCTGATTAAGCGCTTCACCAAAAATGTTACTGTTTTGTATGATGGTGATGAAGCCGGAATAAAGGCTTCACTGAGGGGAATTGATATCATTCTTGAGGAAGGATTGAATGTTAAAGTGTTATTGCTTCCGGAAGGTGAAGATCCCGATTCCTTTGCCCGCTCACATAGCAATGCGGAATTACTTGATTTTATTTCACAAAACGAGTCTGATTTTATAAAATTTAAAACCCGTTTACTCCTCAAGGATGCTGAAAGTGATCCGATAAAAAAAGCTACTTTAATAAGTGATGTCGTGCGTTCTATTTCGGTAATTCCCGATAACATTGCCCGTTCAGTTTATATTCGTGAATGCAGTAAAATTCTTGATATTGATGAAGGAGTATTGTATAACGAAACATTCAAGATCAGGAGGAACAAGTCGTATGAGCAATCGAAAAGATCAAACTATATTCCGGATTACAAACCTCCCAATAAAATTAAGCCAAAACAAGAACTGAAAATTGGTCACGATTTTCCTCATGAGATAGACCTTCTGAGAATTTTATTTCGTTTTGCTAACAAGGAGTTAAGTTTGGAGGATGAAAATTCTCAGTCGGTTCTTGATTATATTGTAAGGGAGGTAAGAGATGATGAACTGGAGTTTGAGCATCCCGTTTATAAAATAATCTACTCGGAAATTGTGCAGATGTATAATGCTCAGGAGACATTTTCCGACCACCATTTTACCCATCACGAAAATCCTGATATTTGTAAAATTGCGGTAGATCTGACAACCGACAATTATGAATTAAGCTCCATTTGGCGTAAAAAGGAAGTGCTTCATCAGGGAGAAGATGTGAAACTGAAGGAAATTGTTCCTGAATTTGTCATGTCGTTCAAGAACAAAAAAGTTATTGATTTGATAAAAAATACGCAGCAGGAAATAATAAAGGCCCAGAATAATTCCGATCCCGAGAGCCTTGTCCTTCTTCAGCAAAAACTAATTGTATTAAATGATCTGAGAAAACGCCTTTCTAAAAATCTGGGAGAACGAACCATAATTTGAACTAATCAAAACATCATGGCCTCAGGCTGACACTTCATTTTTCAATTCTTTTCCCAACATGAAATCACTGATGTTATCCATTGTAGTATGCGCAATGTTATTCATAGCTTCCCTGGTAAAAAATCCCTGATGCGATGTAATGATCACATTGTTAAATGTTAACAAACGCGCCAGAATATCGTCTGTTAATACACGATTGGATAAATCCTCAAAAAAGTATTCACTTTCTTCCTCGTAAACATCCAGCCCTGCCGCCCCAATTTTTCCTGATTTTAATGCCTGTATCAGATCATAGGTTTTAATCAATTTCCCTCTGCCCGTATTGATAAGCATTACCCCTTTTTTCATTCGCTCAATGGAATTTTTATTTATCAGGTATTCCGTTTCTTTTGTAAGCGGGCAGTTCAGAGAAATGATATCCGAGTCATTGAATAAGGTATTGCTTTGTACATATTCAAATCCCTTTTCGTTTGCATAATCACAATCAGGATAGGGATCATTTGCAATGACTTTCATTCCAAAACCTTTTAAAATACCTATTAAAACCTTTCCAATTTTTCCAGTCCCAATAACTCCGGCAGTTTTGTTAAGCATATCAAATCCCATAAGACCATGCAATGAAAAATTGGAATCGCGTGTTCTGAAATAAGCCCTGTGAATTTTTCGGTTCAGGGTCATCATCAATGCAATGGTATGTTCTGCAATGGCATTCGGAGAATATGCCGGAACCCGGACTACCCGGATTTTCCCTTTGGCTGCTTTCAGATCTATATTATTGAATCCTGAACATCGCAGGGCTATAAGCTTAACTCCATAAGAAACCAGCTGATCAATCATATCTGAATTGATCATATCATTCACAAATACTACAATTGCGTCGGCATTTTGCGCCAGTATAATATTATCGGGTGTCAGGTGAAATTTGAAATACTTCAATTCAAATCCATATTTTTTATTGAGTTCAGAAAAACTTTCTTTGTCATAAGGTTTTGTATCAAAAAATGCAATGCGGGGTTTCATAACTATGTATTTTTACAATAAACAATGTTTATTGAATTTTGTTGTTAAAATACTTACTTATTATCATGCAGTTGTTTAACAAACGATACAAAACAGGTTTAGCGCTTAGCGGAGGTGGAGCACGAGGGATTGCTCATCTGGGGATTTTACAGGCTATGGAAGAACGCAAAATAAAAATTAATATAATCTCCGGTACCAGTGCAGGAGCTTTAGCTGGAGCATTTTATGCCGATGGTTTTCATCCCCTGGAAATTTTGGATTTTTTTTCCAACAGAAAATTATATGAATTTATGCGTATTTCTTTCCCCCGATCCGGATTTTTTAAGTCTGATGCATTACGAAAAATTCTGGAAAAGAATCTGCGTTCAAAATATATTGAAGATCTGAATATTCCTTTGATAGTTGCTGCAACAAATTTTCAAAAAGGTAAAATTGAATATTTTTCAAAGGGTTTACTGGTAGATCTGCTATTGGCATCATCAGGTATTCCTCTTTTGTTTGAAACAACACAAATTGATCATATCCCTTACATTGATGGTGGAATAATGGATAACCTTCCTTTAGCACCACTAAAAAAGATATGCAGGAAAACCATAGCAGCACATGTGAATCCAATAGGCCATCATGAAAAAATCAGAAACCCGGTACAGGTTATGGAAAGATCTTTTCATCTTGCTGTTGCATCTGAAATAAACAAGAAGAAAAAGGAAGCCGATGTATTCATTGAGCCTGAAGGGCTTAAAAAATATGGCCTTCTTGATTTACGAAAAGTGAAAGAAATCTATGCGATTGGTTACGAAACCGCCAGAAAACAACTTAATGAAATGTGATTCGCATTATTTCTATTCTCAAAATTGTTGATTTCTTTCATCTTTAGGTGAATTAAATGGCATGATATAAAATCCGAAGGCTTGAATAATTCTTACCTTTGTCACCCTGGAGAGCAATAATACTTTTTTACAATGGATCACAAGCTGACTATTTACAATTCCCTGACAAAAATAAAAGAACAATTTATTCCTTTGAAACCTCCATTTGTCGGACTTTATGTTTGTGGCCCTACGGTATACAGCGAACCTCATTTGGGACACGTAAGAATGGCTGTAACCTTTGATGTGTTGTACAGATACCTTATACATTTAGGATATAAAGTACGCTATGTAAGAAACATTACCGATGTTGGCCATTTGGAAGACGAGCTAAGCGGTGAAGGAGAGGATCGAATTGAAAAGAAAGCCAGGTTGGAGCAGCTCGAGCCAATGGAAATCGTACAAAAATATAAGTTGGAGTTTCAGCATGTGCTGGAACAACTCAATACACTCCCTCCCAGTATCGAGCCGCAAGCTTCCGGACATATCATTGAGCAACAGCAAATGATTCAAAAAATCATTTCCAATGGCTACGCCTACGAGGTAAATGGCTCGGTATATTTCGACATTGAAGCATACGATAAAAAGTTTCAGTATGGAAAACTTTCCGGTCGTAAAATTGAAGATATGCTGGTAAATACGCGCAATTTAAGCGGGCAGACTGACAAAAAAAATCCCCTGGATTTCGCCTTATGGAAAAAAGCATCCCCCGATCATATTATGCATTGGCCTTCCCGCTGGAGTGAAGGATATCCCGGCTGGCATCTGGAATGCTCTGCCATGGGTACAAAATATCTGGGAGAAACATTTGATATACATGGCGGTGGAATGGATCTGCTTTTCCCTCATCATGAATGCGAAATTGCACAATCGGTAGCTGCAAACGGGCATGAACATGTAAGGTATTGGATGCACAACAACATGATCACCATTGACGGACAAAAAATGGCCCGGTCATTAAATAATTTTATCACCCTGCGGGAATTGTTCACCGGCACACACAAAAAGCTTACAAGGGCCTACAGCCCCATGAACATTCGTTTTTTTATACTTCAGGCACATTACCGAAGCACGCTCGATTTTTCTAATGAAGCTCTGCAAGCTGCCGAAAAAGGAATGTTAAGATTACTCAAAGGAATTGAAAATCTTGATAGCCTTTCTCCCTCTTCTTCTTCAAGCATTAAAATCCAAGCCATTATCGATACCTGTTTTAAAGCATTAAATGATGACCTTAATACTCCCATTGCAATTGCTCAACTTTTTGAAGGAGTTAAACTTATCAATCTCCTGTATGAAGGAAAAGAAACACTAACTTCTAAAGATCTGATATCTCTTAAACATTTTATGACAACTGTTACAAACGATATTTTAGGTGTAACGAAGGAAACGGCAGAACAAAATTCTGATAATGAAGAAAAACTGATGCAACTGATTCTTAAGTTAAGATTGGAAGCTCGTAAGAAAAAGGATTTTGAGACATCCGATATCATACGTGATCGACTCGCTAAGATAGGAATTACCTTAAAAGATACCAAGGAAGGCACAAATTGGGAAAAATCCTGGCACAATCGCTTTCTGAAAACCTGAATTTATTGAATACTCCGTTTTGCCAATCGCCAGGTTTTGAGTATCTCTCTCCATCAGGGGTATTGTATAACTTATTAGATGCTGTCTGACCTTGTTTCATGTAAAGCAAGTCTATGTTAATCTTATTCTTATTTAATAATTTCAAGATTTGTTCTGCTTCATCATCCTTCCCAAGAAAGCCCGCCACAGCTACCTCTTCCATTTTCATGTTCTTGGCATGGATGGCAAAATTCAGACTGTTCCCCCCCGGTACACTAATTTCCTGTTGAGGAAAATGATCAATACACAAAGCTGATAAAGCAATTACTTTCATTATTTTTGGTTCTGTCAAAAAGAAGTTTCAATGAGTAATAAATAATTCATCTTTCATGAATGTATCGAAAATCTTGATTTTTCGTACAATTTTTGTAATGATAATAATTCAAATAAATAAACCATGTGCCGATTTTATCGATTTCTTTTGTTCATTCTGATTGGCTTATCTGTACTTACCGCCTGCAATGATAAAGATGATTCTGATTTTGTCAGCAGCGAAGACAGTGTGTATTTTTTTGTGGATGAGGTTATGAAATACTGGTACCTGTGGGACGATGAACTTCCTTATCTTGATGTATTTCAATTCGATTCTCCCTCAAAACTTCTTGATGCATTGATATATAATCCTCCCGATCGTTGGAGCTTTATTGACAAAGCAGAAACAATAGAATCCTTATTTGATGAAGGTGAATACCTGGGTTTTGGTTTTATGCTAAAATTTGATGCATATGGCAACCTTCGTGTGCCTGTGGTTTATGAAAATTCTGAAGCATATGAACTTGGTATTCGAAGAGGCAATATTGTAAGTACCTTAAATGGTGTTTCAGCAACGTTATTTAACGATTATGAATCGTTCTTTGATTATGAACCGGCAACTTTCACCTTTGAAATATATGATAACAATGAAATTCTGCATACTATAACTCTTGGAAAAACAACCATCGCGCTGAATGGAGTACTTTTTTCGGATATTTACAATGTTTCCGGCCAGAAAACAGGTTATATTGTTTATGATAGTTTCCTTGCCTATAGTCAGGAGGAACTTGAGGAAGTTGTCTCCTATTTTCAGGCAAATAACATCAGTGAATTAATTGTTGATTTGAGGTATAATGGAGGTGGTTATATTAGTTTAGCACAAGAACTTTGTGAAATGATAATGCCTGCTGATATTACCGGTGAAGTTTTTTACACATCAGTACACAATGATAAAAGAGCTGCAGAATACAATACAAGCTTTTATTTATCTGAAATTGATTTAAATCTTGATCTTGACAGGGTGTTTTTCATAACCACAGATATGTCTGCATCTGCAAGTGAATTGGTCATCAATTCACTGGAACCCCATATGGAGGTTCTAACCATTGGAACTCCTTCTCATGGAAAACCTGTTGCTATGTATGGATTCACATTTCAGGATTGGGTGATGTTTCCTGTAACAGCTCAACTATTAAATGCTGTCGGATATGGAGATTATTTCGATGGATTAACACCTGATTGTACTGCCGAAGATGGTTTGATTTATGACTGGGGTGATGAAACAGAGCCTTCCCTCAGTCAGGCTTTTCATTACATTTCATTTGGGACATGGGATAATACACTCGTGGCAAATGTAAAATCAAGCGATATAAGATCCATTTCTGAGCCACATTGGGGCAATAGAAATATACTGATACTCAACAGATAATGCTTAATTTTCTATCCTGATAATATATCTGCCATTGAAAACTTTTTTTCACAATTATTGGAAAACTTTAACCTGGGCAATTCTCATTGCCCTTTTATTATTTACCTCCGGCGAAAACCTGCCAAAGCAAAAGATCCTTAAAATAGATCACCTTGACAAGCTAATTCATTTTGCTTTGTTTCTTATACATGGATTGTTGATATTATTAGAATACAGCATCAGGAATAAGGGCTATTCTTTAGCTAGAAAAATTTCTATTGTCTTGGTAATTTTACTATATGCAGCATTCACCGAATTAATTCAGGCGTTTTTCATCCAGAAAAGAGATGGTGCCTGGTGTGATTTTGCTGCTGATGCTTTGGGGATAATGACCGGAATCGTATTGTATACCCTGCTAAAGAAAAAAATTACAATTCTATCTTGATATCCGAATCCTTGTATTCTTCAGCTAGTCGTCCGATCGTATAATCAGAAAACATACTGATGATATCTTTTCTAATGGATTTATAATGATCATGTAATGAACATTTGTTATTATCGTTTGCATCATTACAGGATTTATTTGATATGAGGCATTTATCAAACAGGTCATCTCCATCAATTATTCTGATAATTTCAATTAAGGAAGTTTCTCCCGTTTTTTCTGAAGCGTAGAATCCCCCGTTGGGTCCTTTTGTAGATGAAAGGATTTTTTGCTTTGTAAGGGTCTGTAGAATCTTACCAAGAAACGGAGACGGAATATCAAGATTTTCAGCTATCTTTTTAATCCCGATTTTCTTCCCCTTTTCATAATGAATAACCAAGTATATTAATGATCTGATTGCATATCGCGAAGTATTAGAAAGCATATCTTGAATTATTTTATAGGTATTTTTTCTATTCTTCTCTGATGCCTGCCGCCTTCAAAATCAGTTGTTAAAAATACATCTAATATTTTTTCAGCCTTTCTATTATTAATGAATCTTGCTGGTAAAGCGCAGATATTGGCGTTATTGTGTTCCCGGGCTAATTTTGCAATTTCTTCATCCCAGCAGATTGCAGATCTTATGCCAGAATATTTGTTTGCAGTAATATTTATCCCATTACCACTTCCGCATAAAGAAATTCCGAGATCAAATTCTCTGTTTTCAACTGCTAAAGCCAAAGGATGTGCAAAATCAGGATAATCTGAGCTCTCATCGGTAAAGGCACCAAAATCTTTTAATTCATGTCCTTTCTTTTTTAAAAACCCCAAAAGGTGTTGTTTCATCTTATATCCTGCATGATCACTGGCAATTGCAATTTTCATAATCCATCAAATAATATACTCTTCACAAAGATACAGTTTTTATGCATCATTAGTATTTGGAAAGCTTATACTTCGAATACGTGTTTTAGCTCTGAATACTATTATTTTTTGTTCAGTATAAATAATTTTCCCATTAACGATCGTTTGTTAATACCCTGTTAAAATCTAAAAATAATTATCAATAAAAATTACTTGACTTCCGCATTAACATAACGTATTCGAAATTTTTCAGAATAATCCAAAAATAAATGTCACTTAAAATTGTTGTATTTTTAACATGGATTAAACAAAAAATGAATCAGAATTTCGAGTATTTTTTTTCACTTTTCAGGTTTTCAACCAATTGTTTAATCCCTTATTAGTGCTTCATTATTAAACAATTACGTTGTATGTAGTTGTTCATAATGTCTCAATATTCTCTTAATAACTAAATATGCAAATAATATAATACAATATTTTGCACAAATTCAACAGCCTATCATCATCATCATAAAATACTTTATTATCTATTTAAACATTATATAAATGGTGTTAAAAAATATTCCAACAGAAGATATACAAAAATTTGGGTTTTTAAATATAAAAATTGATCCTGAACTTAATCTGAAAAAAGAAATAGATCATTTACGAAAAAAAAAAATTGCAATCATTTTAGCACATTATTATCAACAGGGAGAAATTCAGGATCTGGCAGATTTTGTGGGTGATAGTCTTGCTTTAGCCAGAGAAGCAGAATCAACAAATGCTGATATAATTCTTTTCTCAGGTGTCCACTTCATGGCGGAAACAGCTAAAATTCTTAATCCTTCAAAAAAGGTTATACTACCCGACTTAAATGCCGGTTGTTCACTTGCTGATTCATGTAATCCTGATGATTTTAAAAAGTTTAAAGAAAAATACCCGGAGCATATTGTAATTAGTTACGTAAATACAACAGCCGAAATAAAAGCTTTAACCGACATTATTTGTACTTCATCAAATGCTCTGAAAATAGTTGAAAGTTTACCTGAAAATAAAAAAATAATATTTGCTCCGGATAGAAATCTGGGAAATTATATCAATAGTAAAACAAACCGAAATATGATAATATGGGACGGAGCTTGTCATGTTCATGAAAAATTTTCACTGGAAAGAATCATGGAGATAAAAAAACAAAATCCGGATGCAAAAATAATTGCACATCCCGAATGTGAAAAACCCATCTTATTGATAGCAGATCATATAGGTTCTACATCTTCTTTACTTAATTTTACAAAAAGCGACGATTCAAAAAAATACATTGTAGCTACCGAATCCGGTATATTGCATCAGATGAAAAAGTTCAACTCTCATAAGGAATTCATTCCTGCCCCACCCAAGGATTCATCTTGCGCCTGCAACGATTGTAATTTTATGAAGCTAAATACAGTAAAAAAAATATACATTGCTCTGAAATATGAAATGCCGGAATTAATTCTTAACGAGGAGATTAGGAAAAAGGCGGAAATACCAATCAGAAGAATGTTGGAAATTTCAAATAAACTGGGACTCTGAAATGAAAAATAAGTTAGCAATACTGAGTATATTATTCTTTTTTGTAACTCTTTCATTTTCTCAGGAAAAAATAAATCCTGATGGATTCAATACCTTGTATTATCCAAATGGTAAAAAGCTTAGTGAAGGCTATATGAAAAACGGAAAACCTGAGGGGTATTGGAACACATATTATACAACAGGAATATTAAAATCTGAAGGAAACAGAAAAAATTTCTTATTAGACAGTGTCTGGGTGTTTTATAACAGTACGGGTGATACAATCAAGAAGATTAATTATTTAATGGGAAAAAAGAACGGATATTATTTTGAATATAACACCGGCAGAACGAGACCTGAGTATATAGGAACTCTGAAAAGCAAGGAATTGTATGTAAATGACATGAAAGAGGGATTGGCCTATTATTATTATCTTGATGGAAGTATGAATGAAGAGGTAAGCTATTCTAAAAACATAAAAAATGGGATCAGCCTTGAGTATGATCGCGATGGAAGAATAATTACCATAAAAAAATACAACAAAGGTTCACTGATCGAAAGGCAGAGAGTAAACAGATTCAATGAAAAGGATGAAAAAGTAGGAGTGTGGAAGGAATTTTACTCCGGTATAAAAGTACAAAAGGAGATGAATTATAAAGATGGTTTGCTTAATGGATATTATAAAGAATACAATGAACAGGGAAAATTAACATTAACGCTTTTTTATCAGGATGGTAAACTCGTTGAAGAAGTAATAGATGAAGAAAAAAATGTGGTTGTTAAAGAGCAATTCGATGATCAGGGGAATATTATAGAACAAGGGCCTTACGTAGATGATGTTGCTGTAGGAATACATAAGACTTATAACAGGGAGGGAAATATTATTAAATCAAGAATATACGATGATAACGGCACACTTCTTTCTGTTGGAATTATCGATAGAGAAGGAAAAAAAGAAGGAGAGTGGATTGATTATTATCCTGATAACGAAATTCGTGCTAAAGGTCAATATATTAACAATCAAAGAGAGGGTAAATGGATTTTTTATTTTGGTGGAGGAGAAATTGAGCAGGAAGGCAGTTATTCAAAAGGCAAAGAAAACGGATTGTGGAAATGGTATTATGATACCAAAGAAATTTTTATTGAGGAGGAATTTTATAATGGCAAAGAAGAAGGATTGTACACGGAATATGATAAACTTGGAAATATTATTTCGGAAGGAGAGTATTTTGACGGGGAGAAAGAGGGTGAATGGACAGTAACAATCAATGATTTCACGGCAAAAGGAAAATATATAACAGGCTTGAGAGACGGACGATGGAAATATTATTATTCTGACGGATCCATTATGTTTGATGGTGAATATATCCAGGGAAATCCCGAAGGAAAGCATAAATATTATTATCAGGATACATCCATAAAAGAAGAACAGTTTTATACCAGCGGAATTCCCGATAAGCACTGGAAAAAATACGATGAAGAAGGAAATATCATAGTGACAATAAGTTATCAGGATGGCAAAGAGTATAGAATAAATGGTGTTAAAATAGATTTCCCTGATGACAATACAGTAATAATCAAATAGGAACGCAAACGAATGGAAGAGAACTTTGACATTCGAAAAGATGGATTGTTTGAAAAGGAACAGGATTACGATCTTGCGGTAAGGCCTCAAAATTTCCAGGAGTTTAAAGGGCAAAACAGGATTGTTGAAAATCTAAAAATTTTTGTTGAAGCAGCAAAATTAAGAAATGAAGCTCTGGATCATGTTCTTTTATCCGGACCTCCCGGACTGGGAAAAACATCACTTGCCTACATCATTAAAAACGAAGTGGGAAGTAATATAAGAAGTACCTCGGGGCCTGTGCTTGAAAAACCTGGTGATTTGGCCGGACTTCTTACAGGACTGGAAGATCAGGATATCCTTTTTATTGATGAAATCCATAGATTAAGCCCGGTTATTGAAGAGTTTTTATACTCGGCTATGGAAGATTACCGGATCGATATCATGATTGATAAGGGACCTAACGCAAGGAGCGTTCAACTTACCGTTAACAAATTTACCCTGATTGGAGCCACAACCCGATCGGGTTTATTAACAAGCCCTTTGCGGTCCAGATTTGGTATAAAATCTCATCTGGAATATTATAATGTAGATGTGCTGAGCACCATTGTAAAAAGATCTGCAAAAATATTAAACATTGAAATAAATGAAAAGGCATGTTATGAAATAGCACGAAGATCCAGGGGAACACCAAGAATTGTAAATGCTTTACTCAGAAGAGTGAGGGATTTTGCACAGGTAAAAGGGGATGGAAAAATAGATATTGAAATCACCAAATATGCACTAAAGGCTCTGAATATTGATGAATTGGGGCTTGATGAAATTGACAACAAAATTCTAAAGGTTATAGTTGATAAATTTCAGGGGGGACCTGTGGGTTTAAATACCATAGGAACAGCTATAGGTGAAGACCCTGGTACTATTGAGGATGTATATGAACCATTTCTAATAAAAGAAGGACTAATTAAACGCACGTCCAGAGGCAGAGAAGTAACAGAATTGGCCTATACACATTTAGGCAGAAATGCAATTGGAAAAAGCCCGAATCTCTTTGACTAAATCAGGAGAATTGAGAGAGGAAACGAAGGTCATTTTCAAAAAAATACCTGATGTCGTTAATCTGATATTTTAACATGGCAATTCGCTCAATACCCATACCAAAAGCAAAACCGGTATATTTTTCACTGTCAATATTTGAGGCCTCAAGAACATAAGGATCAACCATCCCACAGCCCAATATTTCGACGAAACCTGTGTATTTACATACATTACAACCTGAACCACCACAAATGGAACAAGATATATCAAGCTCTGCAGAAGGTTCAGTAAACGGGAAAAATGAAGGCCTTAATCGAATCTGTGTTGATTGACCAAAAAACTCTTTTGAAAAGTACAATAAGGTTTGTTTCAGATCTGCAAAGGATACATCGTTGTCAATATACAAACCTTCAACCTGGTGAAAAATACAATGAGATCTGGCAGAGATGGCTTCATTTCTGAATACTCTGCCGGGAAAAATCTTTCGAATAGGAGGAGAAGTATTTTCCATAACACGCACTTGCACAGATGATGTATGTGTACGAAGCAAATGATCAGGATCTTTGTTGATGAAAAAAGTATCTTGCATATCACGGGCAGGATGTTCTTTTGGAAAGTTTAAACCAGAGAATACATGCCAGTCATCTTCGATTTCGGGACCTTCGGAAACAGTGAAACCTATACGGGAAAAAATATCAAATATTTCCTTCCTGACAATGGATATAGGATGCCGGGAACCAGGCTTAAAAGGCTCAGGAGGCAATGTGTAATCAATGGACTTTTTATATCCTTCTTTTGATTTCAAATTTACTTCAAAGGAACTATGTAACTCAAATGCATGTTGTTTTAATTCATTGATTTTTTGGCCGACTATTTTTTTCTGATCTGGAGCTAAGGATTTAAATTCATTGAATAATTGGGTAATGAGCCCCTTTTTACTTAAATACTTTAAACGAAATTCTTCCAATTCTTCTTTTGAAGAAATTATGTGTACAGAAATTTCATGTTTTAGTTTGCTGATTCTTTCAATCATAATACTTATTTTTTCCAGGGATAAGCTTTGATGATTTTAACATCATTAACCGGCCTGTCGTATTTGTCAGTTTCTTTTGATGCGATTTTATCCAAAACATCAAAGCCATCAATTAATTCGCCAAAAACAGTGTATTCATAGTCCAGATGAGGAGTACCTTTATCCTTTGTATACACCTCAATTTGCTCGCTGGAAAAAGGAATGTGATTTCCTGATTGAACAAAAGCATTAAGCTCTGAAATAGTGTAAGTACGTCCTTGTACAATATAAAATTGTGACCCGCTGGATTCTTTCTTTGGATTTGCATTATCAGCCATACGGGCTGCTGACAAAGCACCCCGTTTATGGTAATAATTGGTATTAAATTCAGCGGGAATAGTATATCCTGGTCCGCCGCTTCCTAATCTTTCATTTGATTTGGCGTTTTTTGTATTAGGATTTCCGGTCTGAATCATGAAATTCCTGATCACTCTATGAAAAAGTTGGTTATTATAATACCCTTCCTTTACCAATTTTAAAAAATTATCACAATGCAAAGGGGTATCATCGTAGAGCTTTAATACCAGATATCCTTCGGTGGTTTCAAAGAAAATATTAGGATAAGTTGTTTGAGAGAATCCACTTACTAACAAAGAAAGAAACAAGAAAATAAAAGCTATTTTTTTCATAAAATGTAGTTAATTCGTGTGATGTTTGCACAAAGGTAAGAATCAAAAATAGCATTCGTATTGAAAATTTATAAAAAACTTGCGGGACAAACTATCATCTATGGTATGGGAACGATCATTCCCAGGCTTCTAAATTATTCTATACTAACAGTTTATTATACCAGATTATTTTCAGTTAAGGAATTTGGTGTACTTACTGAATTGTATGCCTATGTGACTTTCATGATGATCATTCTCACATATGGAATGGAAACAGGATACTTTCGTTTTGCCAGATCGAAAAACAATCAAACGGTTTATAGTTCTATTCTCATTTCTCTTTTTGCCACATCTTCACTTTTTATTATAGGAATCATTTTTTTTAGAAAAAATATCGCTCAACTACTTGATTATTCAGGGAATGTTGAATTTATATCCATGTTGGGGATTATTGTTGCTATTGATGCTTTTAGCACAATACCTTTTGCTAAACTGAGATTGGAAGAGAAAAGCATTCGATTTTCAATAATAAAAATTGTAAATGTTCTCGTTACCATTGCATGTGTTATTTTTTTCTATGAAATTTTACCAGGTCTTATTAAAAACAATAGCATTACAACAAAACTACCGTTACGGGAGGATGTAACCTATGTTCTGCTGTCGAATCTTATTGCCAGTTCAATAGTTTTGATTTTGTTGGCACCGGAAATTTTAAAAGCAAAAATTGACTTCAATTCAAAACTTATAAAGGAAATTTTAATATACTCTTTTCCGCTACTTATTGCAGGTCTGGCTGGTACCGTCAACGAAACTCTTGATAGGATATTATTGAAACATTTAATCGTAGATAATGATGTAGCCAAATATGAACTTGGTATTTATGGGGCCAATTATAAAATAGCCATATTATTATTGTTATTTATTCAAATGTTCCGGTATGCTGCGGAACCATTTTATTTTAATTATTATAAACAGAAAGATGATAAAGAGGTTTTTTCTCAAATTATGAGATTATTTATTGCCAGTATGTTGGTCCTTAGTTTCATCATACTGTTTTATTTAAGATATGTAAAATATTTTATTGATTCTAAATTTCACGAGGGTTTAAAAATTGTACCCATCATATTATGTGCTTACATATTTTATGGCATTTTCTTTAATTTATCCATTTGGTACAAACTGAAGAAAAAAACAATTTATGGTGCTTTTTTAACCATTACGGGAGCACTGATAACCATCGTTATAAATGTAGTTTTTGTAAAGAAATATTCTTATGTTGCATCTTCTGTCGGACATGTAGTGGCATACTTTACCATGATGATATTGTCTTATTTTGTAGGAAGGAAGTACTTCCCTATTGATTATAAAATTGGAAGAATAGCAGAATACATAATTCTGGCATTACTTATATTTGCTTTTGCATTTATTGTATTAAAAAATGAAAATATTGCTTGTGATATCGGAAAAGGTTTTCTGATCATTGCTTTTGCCATATACGTCATGATAAGGGAAAAATTAATTACAAAAAGCATTCTGCATGGAAATAAAAGTAATCAATAGATCGACAAACGAACTTCCAAAATACGAAACAGATCACTCGGCAGGAATGGACATAAAGGCCTATTTAAAAGAAGAAATTAGCCTTAAACCATTGGAAAGAGTTCTGGTTCCAACAGGAATATACATTGAGTTACCGAAAGGATATGAAGCCCAGATAAGGCCAAGATCCGGATTGGCGCTGAAAAAAGGGATAAGCGTATTGAACACACCTGGTACTATTGATTCAGATTATAGAGGGGAAGTTGGGATAATTCTTATTAATTTATCAAGCGAGGAATTCATAATAAAAAATGGTGAAAGAATATGCCAGATGATTATTAATAAGCATGAGACAATTTCATGGCAGGAGGTAACATCATTGAAGGAAAGCAACAGAGGAGATGGTGGATTCGGACATACAGGAAAATAAATGACATGAAGATTATTATACCCATGGCGGGAATAGGCAAGCGTATGCGACCACATACACTCTCCGTTCCAAAACCGATGTTAAAAATAGCAGGGAAATCTATTGTGAAAAGGTTAGTAGAAAATTTGATGGTAGGTGGAGACATAACAGAGATTCATTATGTCATTGGAAATTTTGGAAAAGAGGTAGAGCTTCAATTAAAAGAGCTTGCACAATCAAATGGAGCAAGTGGATTTATCCATTATCAAACAGAGGCTTTGGGGACAGCTCATGCCGTTTATTGTGCCTCTGAGGCATTAAATGGAAATGTAGTTATTGCTTTCGCAGATACCTTGTTCGTAGGTGATTTTAAAACAGATGATAAGGATGATGCAATTATCTGGACTAAGATTGTGGATAATCCGGAAAAATATGGCGTTATAAAGGAAGATGAAAACGATAAGATCATTGATTTTTATGAAAAGCCAGAAAAATTTGTTTCAAACAAAGCAATTATTGGAATTTATTATTTCAAAAGAGGAGAATTGTTAAAAAATGAAATAAAAAATCTTCTTGACAAAGACATAAGAGTAGGAAATGAATATCAGCTGACTGATGCATTAAAAAATATGCTTACAAAAAATACGATAATAAAAAGCAAAGTAATTGATGAATGGCTTGATTGCGGGAACAAGGATGAATATTTGAAAAGCTGTATGAGGATCGCCGATTTAGAAAAATATGATTACAGCAGGTATGAAAAAGATGGTAATATTCTAAAGAAGCCAGTTTTTCTCGGAAACATGGTAGAAATATCGAATTCAAAAATAGGACCAAATGTGTGTATTGAAGACAATACAATAGTAGAAAACTCCTCCTTGGAAAATACTGTAATTGGCAATAACTCGAAGATATTTGAATCTAAGATTATCAATTCTATTATTGGAAATGAATGTTACATTTCTCGGGGACAAGGAGAATTAAATATAGGAGATCACAATCAATATGAAGGCAAATAGGATTTTGACAGGTATAATTATTTTTTTCGGGTTGGCATGTAGTTCTTCACAAAAAACTGCAAAAACTGATGAAGAATTAAGTGTAATGAATACCTGGTATTATAAATTGTTTACTGATGCAACAAAGCATGCCCTTTTTGGGAATAACAAGGCGGCAATAAGCATGTATACTGAATGCATTTCACATTTTCCTCAGAGAGCGGCGCCGTATTATCAACTCAGTTCAATTTATTTAAGGGAAAATGAAATTGAAATGGCAAGAAAGTATGCTATAATAGCGGAAAACCTTAATGATAGCAATCTGTGGTATAAAGCTCATTTGGCAAATATTTATCAATATGAGAATAACTATGATAGCGCTGCTGTCTTGTACGAGGAATTATTAAAAGAAAAGGATGATCTGGAAACAAAGTACAATTTAGCATTATTATACAGTCAGTCTAAAAAGAATGAAAATGCATTAACATTATTGAACGAACTGGAAGAAGAAATTAAGGGTAGCAAGAGAATATTTTTAATGAAACATAATGTGTATCATAATATGGGGGAATATGATTCTGCCGTTGTAGAATTGGAATCGCTGGTTAAATATTTTCCTGATGACATGAGTAATTATGGAATTCTTGCTGAATATCTTTCAGAAGTTGGAAAAAATAGTTATGCAAAAGAAGTGTATAATGATATTCTTGAACAAGATTCAGTAAACGGGTTGGCTCTTTTGTCCTATGCTGATTTTTTTATGCGAAATAATAAAACGGATACTGCCTTTATTTATTATGAAAGAGCCATGTGTTGCAGTAATCTTGATTTTGAAGGGAAAATATCGGTCATAATCACTTTCATAAGCAATAGAATATTATTGGAAAAACATTCAGAACGAGTATTAAAATTACTGGATATATTGAAGAATAATTACCAGGACTATAGAATTTATGCATCGTATACTGATATATACATGAATTTACAAGAATTCGAGAAGGCGTTACCCTATTTTGATACGGCTTTGGTTTATGAGAAAAATAATCCCATGCTATGGGAACAGGCTATATTGGTAAACAATTATTTAGGGCAAAATGAAAAGCTGGTATATCTTGCCGAAGAAGCATTACAGAATTTTCCAAATAAGGCAAATATATATGTAATTAAAGCATATGCGGAAAATAAGTTGAGACACAATGATATTGCGATAAATGATATTAGTAAAGCATTGGAACTTAACCCGGAAAAGGATCTGAAGATACAATCATATAATCTTTTGGCGGAGATATACAGAGAGAATAATTCTAATACAAAATCAGACAGTTGTTTTGAATTGATTCTGGATATTGATCCGGAAAATCTTATGATTCGAAACAATTATGGATATTATTTGGCATTACGTGAAAAGGATCTGGAAAAAGCATTGAATTTAAGTAAATTAACGGTTGAAAGAGAGCCTTTGAATGCAACATATCTTGATACTTATGGATGGATATTGTTTGTTATTGGGGAAGTTAAAGAGGCTAAAAAATACATTGAATTGGCCATTCGAAATGGAGCATATAATAATGCGGAAGTCCTGGATCATTATGGCCAGATTATGCTAAAATTAGATAAATGCAATGAGGCAATTGAAGCTTGGGAGAAAATACCTGAATTGGATGAGGAATATGAAATCAAAAGCCGATTAGAGTCAGCTAAAGAAAATTGTAAATGAGGAATTATTTTAGACCTGCATTGTTTGTACTAATAATCATTGCTTTTGTACATAATAATTTATGGCAACAAACCGATAAAAAAGATAAGTTAGTTGAAGAAAAGAACAAAATAGAAGCTGAAATTGAATTGACGAATAAGTTGTTAGAAGATACAAGAGGCAAGAAAGAAAATACGGTAAATGAATATAAGCTATTAAACAGGAAGATAAGCAATAGAAGTTTGATTGTAAGAAAATTAAACAACGAAATTGCAATCATCAATGATGAAATTAAAGAAAATGAAAAAACCTTACAATTATTGAAGGAGGATTTAATAAAAGCTAAGAATGAATATTCAATTTTAATTTATCATGCATTTAAAAATAGCAATTACAACCTGAATTTTATGTATTTGCTGGCCTCTGAAAATGTAAACCAGTTTTATTTAAGATTGAAGTACTTACAGCAATACAAAGAGTATAGATTGAAACAAGTTCAATTGGTAAATAGACTAAATCTTGTTATTGAAGAGAAAATTGTAACACTCAATACAAATAAAAAGGAAAAATTAGATCTTATAAATAATAAACTTACAGAAAGGGCCAACCTGAAAAACGAAATTGAAGAAGCAAATAAGATCATTTATGTATTGAAGGGAAAGGAAAATGATTTAGAGAAGGAATTGAAAGGGAAAAAGGACATAGCCAAAAAGTTAGAAAAAGAAATAGAGAATATTATAAAGGAGGAAAGTAAAAAGAATCGATTTGAATCCTTAACAACTAAGGAAAAATTAATTTCAGATGATTTTGCCAAAAATAAAGGAAGGCTTCCGTGGCCAACATCACAAGGAGTTATTACTGAGTTTTTTGGAGAAAATGAATATCCTGATATAAAAAATCTGAAGGTAAGAAACAATGGTATAGACATTGCAACTATAAGAAATTCAAATGTTCGCGCGATTTTTAAAGGAGAAATTTCTGCCATATTTGTTATTAAAGGGACAAACAGCACTGTTCTTGTAAGGCATGGAAATTATTTCACAGTTTACAACAATTTAATAAATGTCAGGGTTAAGGTGGGAGATAAAATTGAGACTAAAGAAATTATCGGAAATGTCTATTCAGATGTAAAAACAGGTGTAAGTATAGTGCATTTGGAGATATGGAAGGAGACAGAATTACAGAATCCATCAGATTGGTTAAGTAATTGATACAAATATTTGAAAGATTCATTGTAAATTTGCCTAGGATTAAGGAAATTCGTTATAAAAAATATTTAAGGTAACATTATCGCTATAAATAAGTATAAATAGTTGATAGAATAATCTTAAACGAATAATGAGAAAAGTGATTAAAATACCATCTAGGATTGAAAACTTGAGAAAAGTTGAAAAAGTAATAGATGAAATATCAAGTGATTTTCATATAGGAGAGGATTTATACGGAAATATACTGATAGCAGCCCTTGAAGCTGCAAATAATGCTATTATGCATGGCAATGCTTTGAATGAAGATAAAAATGTTGTTATTTCTTTTAGTTTGGAAGATAAAGTATTGAATGTAAAAGTAGATGATGAAGGAAAAGGCTTCGATTTTGAGAATATTCCAGATCCAACGGCCCCAGAAAATCTTGAAAATGTTAATGGAAGAGGAATATTTTTAATGGAGAAATTGTCTGATAACATCAAATTCAGTAGAAATGGCGCAACGGTAGAACTGGAATTTAATATGAAGTAAATTGGCCATTCATTTTGTTTCACAAACGCCTGGATATCAGCCAGATAATATAATATTATACAAAACCTGGTTAAAAAGAGTTATAGAATCAGAGAAAAGAAAGTTAGGGGAAATTGAGTATATATTTACAAATAAAGAATGGATAGTTAAGATAAATAGCAATTTCCTGAATCACAATTATCCCACGGATATCATAACATTTGATAATTCATATTTACATTTTGTGGAAGGAGAAATTTACATCTGTATAGATGTAGTAAAAGAAAATTCCATAAAGCATTCAGAAGGTATTTTTAAAAAGGAATTGGATCGTGTAATAGTACACGGAGTACTTCATTTGGTGGGGTATAAGGATGAGAGCGAAGAGGAAAAGAGGATTATGCGCAGGAAGGAAGATCTTTATTTAGAGTATTTAGATTGATTTTAAATACTTAATTCATAGTATATTTGCAAAAAATAAAAAAAATGTATGATGTTATAGTCGTAGGAGGAGGGCATGCTGGAAGTGAAGCAGCTTCAGCCGCTGCAAATATGGGAAGCAAGGTATTGTTGATTACGATGGACATGACAAAAATAGCTCAAATGTCATGTAATCCGGCCATGGGTGGAATTGCTAAAGGGCAGATAATCAGGGAGATAGATGCAATGGGGGGGTATAGTGGAATTGTCACGGACAAAAGCATGATTCAATTTCGGATGTTGAACAGGAGCAAAGGGCCGGCTATGTGGAGTCCAAGGGCGCAATGCGACCGTTTTTTATTTACGTTGGAATGGAGAATGCAACTAGAGGATAATAGAAACATTGATCTCTGGCAGGATAATGTGAATGAACTTATAATAGAAAAGGAGAAAGTTAAAGGTGTAAAAACAAAATTGGGAGTAAAGTTTTTTGCAAAAACAGTAATATTGACAAATGGTACCTTTGAGAATGGCATCATTCACATTGGAAGAACTCAGCTAATCGGTGGAAGAATTTATGAACCCAGGTCAAAAGGCATCTCTACACAATTGAATGAATATGGTTTTGAGGTAGGTAGACTTAAAACAGGAACACCTCCAAGATTAGACGGTAGAACAATAGAATTCAAGGATCTTGAGGAACAAAAGGCCGATAAGGAAGGAGGAAATTTTTCTTTTTTAACCAAAGAAAAGATTAGAACAAACAAGAGTTGTTATATCACTTACACGAATGAAGATGTTCATTCGATATTAAAAGAAGGTTTTGAAGACTCTCCTTTGTTTAATGGAACTATTAAGGGAACGGGACCAAGATATTGCCCAAGCATTGAGGATAAAATTGTAACTTTTTCAGAAAGGGATAAGCATCAGTTATTTCTGGAACCGGAAGGAATTAATACAGTTGAATATTACATCAATGGATTTGCATCAAGTCTTCCGATTGAAATTCAATTAAAAGCTCTAAAAAAAATTCGAGGATTGGAAAAAGTACGTATTTTCAGACCAGGATATGCCATTGAGTATGATTATTACCCTCCAACTCAACTAAAATACACACTTGAAACAAAAAATATTGAAAATTTGTTTTTCGCTGGTCAAATAAATGGCACAACAGGCTATGAAGAGGCTGGAGGACAAGGACTTATGGCTGGAATAAACGCCCATAATAAAACGCATAAGGGAAAAGAATTTATATTAAATAGAGATGAATCCTATATAGGTGTATTAATTGATGATTTGGTTACAAAGGGGGTTGACGAACCATATAGAATGTTTACTTCAAGAGCTGAGTTCAGAATTTTATTACGTCAGGATAATTGCGATGAACGATTAAGTCAAAAATCTTATGATTTAGGTTTAGCAGAAAAAATGAGAGTAGATATTGTAAATAGGAAATTGAAGGATAAAAATACAATTGTAGAATTCCTTAAAAATTTCAGTATTGAACCTGGAAGAATTAATAATTTCCTGGAACGAAATAATGAATCAGTAATAGGACAGAAAATTAAACTCATAGATCTGGCGAAGAGACCAAAAATTTCATTGAAAGAATTAGCTAATGAAATAAGTGAGTTTAAAAGTGTATTTAGTAAAACAAAAACAAATAATGAAGAACTTAGCGATAAGGTTGAAATAGAATTAAAATACAATGGATATATAGAAAGAGAGAGATTAATTGCTGAAAAAATAAACAGACTTGGGAAAATAATGATCCATAAAAATATTGATTATAGTAAACTAAATTCAATTAGTACTGAAGGAAGACAAAAATTAAATTCAATTAAACCTCAAACAATCGGACAGGCTTCCAGAATTCCAGGTGTTTCCCCTTCAGATATAAATGTTCTATTAGTGCATATTGGACGATAACATGAAAATGTTCCACGTGGAACAAAAATTTCAAATGGAGGATTTAAAAAAAACAATTAAATGTCTTCCAGGCACAACAGGTGTGTATCAGTTTTTGGATGCCAATGGGAAAACTCTATATGTTGGGAAAGCAAAAAATCTTAAGAACAGGGTCTCCTCCTACTTCAATAAAAACAAAAACGAATCATTTAAAACGAAAATTCTCACAAAACAAACAAAAGAGATTAAACATATCGTTGTAGACAATGAATCTGACGCATTATTATTGGAGAATAATTTAATAAAGAAAATTCAACCAAAATATAATGTTCTTCTAAAAGACGACAAAACATTTCCATGGATTTGTATAAAAAACGAACCCTTCCCGAGAATATTTTCAACAAGAAAACTTGACAAAGACGGTTCAGAATATTTTGGACCATACACGTCAGCATTCATGGTAAAAACATTATTAAATCTTGTAAGACAACTTTATAAAATAAGGACCTGTATTTTTCATCTTTCATCAGAAAATATAAACAACAATAAATACAAAAAATGTCTAGAATTTCATATAGGCAATTGTGAGGGGCCATGTGAGAATTTACAATCCAGTACGGATTATCAGCAATCAATTCAACAAATAAGAAAAATATTAAAAGGAAATTTACATGATGTTATTATACATCTTAATTCCAAAATGAATGAATTTTCAGAGCAGCATAAATTTGAAGATGCTGAGAAATTAAAACAAAAGATAATTTTACTGGAGAGATATAAAAGTAAATCTACCATAGTAAACCCAAAACTAAATAATATTGATATATACAGTTTTATTGACGATGAAGATAAAGCGTTTGTAAATTTTCTAAAAGTAATGAATGGCGCAATAATACAATCTCATACTATAGAATTGCATAAAAGATTAAATGAAAACCCTGGAGAATTGTTATTGTTTGCCATTGTGGATATCAGAGAAAAAGTGAAATCCGATGCACATGAAATAATTGTTCCATTTGCTCCTGAGCAGGGATTTCAAGGAATTAAATTTATTGTACCAAAAAAAGGAGAAAAGAAAAAATTGATTGAGCTTTCACTTCGAAATGCGAAACAATTTAGATTACAAAAACAACAAATCAGAGCAAGCAGTACATACCATGTAAAACAAATTAAATTACTTGAAAAAGCGAAAAAGGATTTAAGATTAAAAGAGGTTCCAAAGCGTATAGAGTGTTTTGATAATTCAAATATTCAGGGCTCAAATCCCGTAGCTTCGTGTGTGGTTTTTATAAACGGAAAACCTGCAAAAAAGGAATACCGACATTATAACATAAAAACAGTAAAAGGAGCAAATGATTTTGCTTCAATGGAGGAAATTGTATTCAGAAGATACAAACGATTAGTTGAGGAAAAAAAAGAACTTCCGAATCTGATTGTTATTGATGGAGGAAAAGGACAATTGCATTCAGCTGTAAAAAGCTTGAAAAAACTGAATTTATCGGAAAAAATTCCAGTCATTGGAATTGCCAAGAAGCTTGAAGAAATATTTTTCTTAAACGATCCAATTCCAATTTACATTGACAAAAATTCTTCAACTTTAAAATTAATACAAAACCTGAGGAACGAAGCCCATAGATTTGGCATTAATTTTCATCGGTTAAAACGATCCTCAGCCATGATAAAAAATAGTTTGGAGGAAATTGAAGGTGTAGGAGAGAGAACAATCGAAAAAATATTGAAAGCATTTAAATCGGTGGAAGCATTAAAATCCAAAAGTCTGGAAGAAATTGAGGGAAAAGTTGGGAAGAAGATGGCGTTAAAAATTTATTATGCATTACGAAAAGAAAATTAATTTTTCCTTTCTATAATGAAGTTGACCAACATTTTTAAGGATTTCAATGCCTCATTTGGAGGAAATTCTTTCAAAATATCCAATGCCAGATTCTTGTTTTCAATCATTTTTTCCTGAGCATACTCCAATCCGCCATATTGGAGCACAAAATCGCGTATCATACTGTGTATCAAACGATTAGGCGCTTTATTATTTATCATTTTGAGTACTTTTCGTCGCTCAGATGAGGTAGCTCTGGAAAGAGAAACAATTAATGGGAGTGTTATTTTTTTTTCCTGAATATCATTTCCTTTTGGTTTTCCCGTTAGGGTTGTTTTTTCGTAATCAAATAAATCATCCTTAATTTGAAAAGCAATACCGATTTTTATACCAAAATCATTCATTTTTTCTATTGTCCTTTGATCATCGGTAACTGAACGAGCTCCGCTAGCAGTGCAGGCTGCGATAAGTGTAGCAGTCTTTTTCCTGATAATATTGAAATATTCATCTTCACTTATATTCAATTTTCTCACTTTTTGTATCTGTAACAATTCACCTTCTATCATTTCTTTCACTGCATTGTTCGTAATTTCAAGAATATCATATTCTTTCGTTTCAACGGAAATAGCCAAACCACGTGTTAATAAATAATCACCAAGCAGAACAGCTATCTTTGATTTCCAAAGAGCGTTGATGGATAGAAATCCTCTGCGCTCATACGAGTCATCTACGACATCGTCATGAACCAGCGTTGCTGTATGCAAAAGTTCAATTAATGTAGCTGCTGTGTAAGTAGAAGATCCGATCTCTCCAATGGCTTTGGCAGTTAAGAAAACAAGCAAGGGTCTGATTTGCTTGCCTTTCCTGTTTAGTACATATTTTGTTATAATATTAAGCAAAGGAACCTTTGATTTCATCGTTTTAGAAAACAATACATTAAACCTGGAAAGTTCCTCTGAAACCGGTAATTTTATTTTTGATAATTGCCCCATTGAATATGCTTTTCGGGTATCTAAAGATATTTAAAATTGCTATTCTTTTATTTGATATGTAAAATAAGGAAAAAA
>CAYQDZ010000015.1:0-26390 GCA_964416375.1 uncultured Bacteroidales bacterium | reverse complement strand
TAAATACTCAGAATTGGTAAATATCGCTTGCGCTTACGAGTTCCATCTTGTGATCCTGCAAAACCCGTATGGTTTCTTCAATTGGATTGCTGCGAATGATGACTGAAGCGCTGTTTTGATTTGCAAAAGCATACATATATTCAATGCTTATTTTACTTTTTGATAAAATATCAAGTGCCCTGAAAAGTCCTCCCGGTTCGTTGGGAACAACAAGACACACAACCTGTGTATTATGTACTGAAAATCCTTTGTTTTTCAGTGATTCATCAGCACGATCAGGATCACTTGCAATCATCCGGAGAATACCATAGTCGGCGGTATCGGCAATGCTGAAGGCCGAGATATTGATATTTTCTTCCTGCAATGTTCGGGTCACTTCCGTTAGTCTTCCCGATTTGTTCTCAAGGAAAACGGAAAGTTGTTTAATTATCATGATGTACCTCCTGTTTTTTTTATTTTTCGTTTGTCTATCACTCTTTTGGATTTCCCTTCGCTGCGTTCTATAGTTTTCGGTTCAACCAGTTTTACATTTGCACTGATACCCAGTGTTGTTTCAATTTTATTCCGGATACGCTTTTTCAAATTTTCCAGTTCCCTGATCTCATCGGAAAAAAACTGATCATCGACTTCCACCAAAATTTCAAGTATATCGAGGTTGTTTATACGATCAACGATCATCAGGTAATGCGGTTTGGTTTCACGCATTTCGAGCAGCACCGATTCAACCTGAGAGGGAAATACATTGACACCCCGAATGATAAGCATATCATCAGAGCGGCCCAGACATTTTTCCATGCGCACCAGTGTACGTCCGCATTCACATTTTTCTACATTCAGTCGTGTGAGGTCGCGCGTACGGTAGCGTAACACAGGCAGTGCCTGTTTGGTAATGGTGGTAAACACCAGTTCGCCAAGTTGACCATAAGGCAATGGCTCAAGGGTTTCAGGATCTACAACTTCAGGAATAAAGTGGTCCTCGTATATGTGCAGACCATTCTGGCAGGTGCATTCTGTTGCCACACCGGGTCCTATGATTTCACTCAGTCCGTAAATATCTATGGCTTTGATCTTCAATTTGTCCTCAATCTCTGTACGCATCTCTTCGGTCCAGGGCTCGGCACCCATTACCGCAGCTTTCAATTTAAAATCGGCTGGTGTTAAGCCAGCTTCCTGCATGGCTTCGGCAAGGAACAATGCATAAGAAGGTGTACAGGCAAGAATGGTAGAGCCAAAATCTTTCATTAGCTGCAACTGGCGTTGTGTGTTCCCACCCGACATAGGCAACACGGTTGCACCCACCTTTTCAGCGCCATAATGTACTCCCAGACCTCCTGTAAACAAACCGTAACCATAGGCGATATGCATTACATCTGTTTTACCTGCTCCGGCCGAAGTGAGGGTTCTTGCCACTACCTCCGACCAAATATCAAGGTCTTTCCTTGTATAACCAACCACGGTAGGTTTCCCGGTAGTACCACTTGAGGCGTGCACACGAACAATTTCCGATTGCGGCACGGCAAACAAACCGAAAGGGTAATTGTCACGCAAATCCTGCTTTGTGGTAAATGGAAGGAGTTTCAATTGTTCAACTTCGTTAATATCGCCTGGTTCAATGCCTTGTTCCTGAAGTTTTTTGCGGTAAAAGGGCACATTAAAATAGATTCGCTCAATCATTTTTCTCAGGCGTTTTCCCTGCAGTTTATTCAAGTCTTCCCTATCAAGGCATTCAATGTATTCATTCCAGATCATTGTACTAGTATTACGTTATATGATGTTTTTGGCTGGCTGTTACCATGGAAAACACGCCCAGATTCCAGTTCAGTAGCTTTATGAAAAGCACGAAAGTTAACAGAAAGATTTAGTATAAGAAAAAAAATCTGATTTGGAATACAATATTTCATAAGGGGAAACTACATCCGGCAGGTTTGTGTGAAGTAAAATCAATGAATAAGTACTACTTCTTTACCTTAACAATCAAGACAATGTCCTTCGATTTGCCAAATACCCTTATTGAATAGAATTTATGATTTCACAGCAGGTTTCAATGGATGATTTGCCTGTTTGTGAGAGGAATGGTAAAATAAAATGTAGATCCTCTTCCGGGTTCTGAGTCAACCCAGATATTCCCTCCCAGATTCTTTAATAAA
This sequence comes from uncultured Bacteroidales bacterium, assembly GCA_964416375.1. GTDB lineage: Bacteria > Bacteroidota > Bacteroidia > Bacteroidales > UBA10428 > UBA10428. The sequence goes on along the minus strand of CAYQDZ010000015.1, from coordinate 24,243 downwards.
CCCCTTGAAATGGCCAGACCTAAGCCAGTGCCTCTGTCTGTACTGATAAGGGCTTCCGGACTCCGTTCAAAACGCTCAAATATTTTCATTTGCAGTTCCTTTTCTATGCCTATTCCGGTATCAGAAACAAAAAATTTGATCTCTGTTTTCTCCAGCTCATATCCAAATTCTATGTTGCCATCCGTGGTATACTTTATCGCATTGCTTAACAAATTGGTCAGAATTTGACGGATCTTTTGTTCATCCGATACAATTACACAATGTTCATTTTCTTTTCCGTGGTTTGCTTTCAGGCGAATTCCTTTCCGCACTGCTTCCAAATCAAATAAAGAGTAGATCTTCCGGAGTAACTGATCAACTTGAAAAGAATTTTCGCAGACCTGTATTGAATCCGTTTCAATTTTTGATATTTCCATAATATCATCAACAATTCTTAACAACTGGTTGCTGCTATCTGTAATAATTTGAAGATATTTCTTTTGTTTCTCATCATAAATACCGGTATTTAATAAAATTTGTGAAAATCCCATGATTCCATTCATTGGAGTGCGGAGTTCATGTGAGATGTTTTGAAGAAAAATAGTTTTTAGCTGGTCACTTTTTTCTGCGGTTTCTTTTGTTCTTTCAAGTTCCTCATTCTTATGCAATATTTCGGCTTTGACAAGCCGCAGATTTTTGAGGTGTCTATTCAATAAAACATAGATCAATATGGCTGTAACAAACACATAAAACCAGCCCTTGTAGGTTTGTATGTTCGACAGTTCAACCCGATCATGAACAAGGTTGAATAAAATTTTATCGGAAAAGAGAATCCACAATCCCCCAATAACCAGGTATAAGCTTACAATTTTATATTCGAATTTAACTGTCATCTTTCCTTAACTCCATCACATATCGCAGTTATCTGCAAGAAAAACTATTGCGGCACATTTCCTATTAAAAGTACGAAAAACCATCTTAAAACCAAATGTTTATTTTACAGAGTATTCAGTTGATATAGTTACCCTGTATTTGACTAGTGTCATGTCAAGGATAAATTGCCATCTCTCACCCCTCTTATCCCCTAAAGGGGAAGTCATAACCACCGTGTGTTTGGTTGCCCCTTTAGGGGAAAGGGGTTATTGTGGAAGTCGACAAATTACAGTTGACATGACACTAGTTTAAATCAGTCAGAGCAGAAACAAAATTCAAATGGAATAAGTCACCGGAAGATGAATAAAAACGAAACATGCCCGGTTTATGGTTACCTGTATGTGTATTAAAAGGATAAAGCTGAAAGATACAGCACTCTCAAATAAAATGTAAGAAGAAGTTTAACTCAGATGCGGAATGGTGAAATAGAATGATGTTCCTTTACCATACACCGACTTAACCCAGATATCCCCACCCAAAAGCCTAATGATTTTCTTGATGAGTGTTCCTTTTTTGGTGAGTGGCTCTATGCAAAAATCAAGAACTGTCTGTTTGGTTTTCGAACCAAAACCTTATTCAGGTCAGAACATTGTATTTTAAATCACCTGATTCCTATTTGTATTTCTACAGTCGATTTTTATCCGTTTCAGACAGTTGCGTATCGGTATTTGAATAGCTGGTATGGTATTGATTCTTCGGGTCGTACTCCACCCGGTTTAACAACATTCCAAAATCATCTTGCGTTATAAGCCGGGTTTCCCGCTCAGGAAATATTTTTTTCACAGGAAACTTATAATTCAGATCGATGCTTAGCTGATAATAGCTGGTAAGTATTTGTCCGTCAAGAGTTGTTTTCGGCACATAAAGTATCTGAGGATCAGGAGTTCCAATAATCGAATCTCTTATAATCCAGGGGCGGCAACTGGTATATACCTCTGTATCTCGTTCGAGCAATACTTTTCTATTGGGCAAACGCTTGTCACGGGTCCACCAGATGTCTCTGACAGCTTCCAGTGCTGCATAAGTCTCTTCCTCTGTTTTTACCGAACCTAAACTGTCAAGACTGAAAATGAGCAGTTTCGTCATGGCTTCATTGTAAGGCAAATCACTCTTCAATGCTTCCATGCCGATAAGCACTCCCAAAAGATTTGAATATACATCTTCAACCGAAAAGCTTGAATAGCGTTCAGGCAACATCGGTACAGCTGAAGCTCCAAACCATGTGGAAAGTTCATGCCATAAAGATAAGTCGTAAGCAATCTTTCCGGCCAACAATTGACAATCCATACTATCCAGATCTTTATCAACATAAAGCTTGAGGATTTTATTTCCTCCCTCATAACCCAGTTGTTTCATAAACTCTCCTTTATCGCGGCTAAATATAATCAATGAATACAAATAGGCTGTCCAATCAGCTACATCACGCACATGCCCAATATCTATGAAACCTCCATGGTGAGTATATATCAATCCGTTTCCCTCGCTGTTATCGCCCAAATAATGATGTTCTCCCAGGTCATCCATACTGGTAATATGATTTATTTTCATAAAGGGTATTCCGAGAAGATGCAGGTCTGAACCAAAGGCACAACAGACCCGGATAATCCGAGGTGGCTTAGAATTAAGTTCCCTAAGGGATAATTTCGGAGGCACTGCCCGGAGACATGTTATCTGAAGCAGTAAAAGGAAAAATAAAATTGATTTAGCTCGTTTCATAATAGATGTAAAAATATACCGATAATTTTAATCGGCAAGACTCCGGGTTCACAGATTATTTCTTTTCAGCATATCCGGATACAGTTCATCACCTACCCACATAAAATCAGGCTCTACACGCAAAATTTTTTCATAACACAATTTTGCATTCTGAATTTGATCTGTTGCTTCATAAGCCTGACCTAGAGCAGTCATGATATTCAGGTACATCCAGTTATTTTTTATTACCTGTTTTTTCTCCATGAACCTGACTGCATTTTTATAATGGACTATAGCCTGTTCTTTATCCCCCCCAAAAGTTGTCGGACAGTAATTCATCGCATTTCCCTTTTCAACATGAGCCTGAATATTTTCGGGTTCAATTTCAAGGGCCTGTTCGATATACCTCAGACTTCTGGTACCTAAAAAAATTACTTTGTAATTTGAAATCCCTATTTTGTAAGCAAAAAATGCTCCTTTATACGCCAGGGCCGTTGCATTTGAAGGATTTTTATTCACAATCTGGTCCAGCATCGATTCTGATTTTTCAATGTATTCTTCTGCCAATTCATATTTTTTCACACTGATCAGCCAGCCTGTGTATCCATAGTAGTAATTAATAAGTTCCAGTGTTTGTAGAGGGTTGGTATTGCACATGGCTTTTTCATAAGCTATCATAACACGATACCATTTGCTCATATTGCCCCTGGTATAAGCCTCATAAATCTCATCTTTGAATGAGGTTTGTGAAAAGCCTGTTTGCATCATGAATGAAATACAGGCAATGAAAATCATCAATCTTGCAAGATATTTCTTCCCTTCCATAGGATTTCTTTCTTTTTATAGTTTACAATTCCCTTTGATATGATAAGAAGGAAAACAAGGTGCTGGGGTATCATAAATATAAGGTTCTCAAACACCGACTGCCTGCTTGCCAGGGAAACAAAGATTCTTAGAAGAACTATACCGGACAGATATATGCTTCCTGCAAGTATCCCAAAATAGAAAAACACAAGGAAGGGAGCAATGGTGGTAATGATTCCGACCAGTATGGTAAGAATAATGCTGTTACCAAAGAATTGAAATATATTCTTGGTAAAACCTTCTATGGCTTCAGTTACTCCGCTATACATCCTGCATTCAATATATTTATCGCCCAGCATGGTATCTGATTTCAGACCTTGTTTTTTAAAATGTCGGATTATGGCGATATCTTCCACTTTTTCGGCGCGAAAGCGTTGATGAGGTAAAAGTTTTTTATAAGTATCGGAACGAAACATAATAAACTGACCATTCGCTGCTGAAAATGCTGCATTCTTTGATATTCTCACCATGATAAGGGGCAGAAAACTCAACAGTATCCAATTCATAAGTGGAACGGAGACTTTTTCTCCTGTTGATTTAAAATTCTGTTTTGGAAAAATAGACAGCAAGTGTAAATTGTGTTTCTGAAAATGATTCAGCGACCGCTCAATGAGTCCGTTTTGTACACTTACGTCGGCATCAAGAAAAAGGAAAACCTCTCCCGTGGCTTCTAAGGCTAGCCTGTGACAAGCATAATTTTTACCAAGCCATCCCTCCCTTAGTTCATCGCCTTGCATGAACTTAATTTTCTGATTTTTCCGGATATGCTTTTTTACAATCTCAGAGGTCTTATCCATTGAATTGTCATCGTATATTATAATTTCCAAGTCTGCATACGAAAATTCATCCAATTGGTTAAGCAAATTGCCAATATTCTCCTCCTCGTTTCGTGCGGGTATTAGAATCGAGACTTTTGGTAAATTTACCAAATGTATCTTATTCGACAAATGTCTGAATGATAAAACATTAACTAACGATATAAGCCATCGGACTGAAAAAAACAACAATATGAAATAGCAGAAGTAAATCATTCTCCGGTTTGTTTTGCCAGGCATTCTTTTGCATACCGGTTAAAATCACCTTCAATGTCATCGGCAGTTGCGTTTTTCTCTAATGTATGCGTTTTAAAATACACACTGATTTCCGGCCTTCTCTTTGAAGAATAGTCGATCAGGTTTACATTAAAAACAAATTGAAAGTCATTTTTCATTTTTTTGAGAATGTACGTAAGAGCACCTTTTTCGAAAATAAATTGCCTGGTATAAATGCTTTTAATTTCCCCCTGGGGGAAAAGCAAGAGCATGTTCTCCGGATTTTGAAGAATTTCCACAGAATATATAAGACTTTCAAAGCTTGTGCGCTTTCCTTTTTCAATTGAAAAAGCGCCTAATTTAGTCAAATGCATTGTCTTGTGTAATTCATTCTCGAGCATCATAAAATGAAATCGTCGCTTAAAAAATCTATTATTCAGTTGAATCTGGATAAAACCGTCCCACCACGAAAAATGATTGGCAATGATAAGTACAGGCAGGTTTGTATGTTCGTACTCTCCAATATAACGAATGCTCCGGAAAAAGATATTCAAAAGTAATTTTGAATATTTATTTGAAAATATGATCCAATAATTCTTATGGTTTGCTCTAATCATTGTATGAAGATTAAGCTATACATTACAATTACTAAAAAAAAGAAAAACTGAATAATAAAAAGTGCCCTGGCCGGTTTGTTGTTCGTGTTCAGTTTGAATAGTTCAATAGCCGATTGAAAAAATACGGCCATGAAAAACCACATAAGGTAATTCATGAATGGAGGATACGCATCAAATTTCCACATGTTCACCAGGGGTGCAGCTTTTTCAAGTACTATATCATAAACAACCATGAGTGCTGAGGCTCCGGCAACCTTCAGTATGCTGTTTGTGGTAATTCGGGAAAGAATAGCATGTGAGCCATAAACAAGAATAACCCAGTTGAGGCCGATTATGATGGGAACTTCACCAATTCTAAATCCCAAAGATGCTCCATAGCTGTATACACCAAATAACTTACCTGTTGCCACACCAATAATTTCAATCAAAACACTGGAAATGAAAATCGAGAATAAGACCCCTATTGTTTTGAAATTCCATTCTTTATGATAAAAAAAGACAGCTGCTGTTGTAAGTAGTAAAGTATAAGGAATAATGAATATGAACAACTGACGTGTTACCGAAGAAAAATACAATACAAGACCCACAGTATAAAATATCACAAAAGTCAGTGAAAGTCCTTCTTTTGATAAAAGTCTTATTAGGTTTTTCATCTAGTTTGCAGGTATTTCATCATCTACAATTTTAGCACTTGCCAGGCATAGAGGAATACCTCCGCCGGGATGAACAGTTCCGCCGACAAAATATAAATTTTTAATCTTAGATAAAAAATTTGGATGCCGTAAAAAAGCCGAAAATTTTGAGTTGGATGAATTTCCATACAAAGCTCCGTGCCAACTCAATGTGTTCTTCTGAAGAGTTAGCGGTGATGCAATCTTTTCAAATTCAATACAATCCTCAATATGGGTATCGAGTGTGCGATTTATTTTATCTATAATATTTTTCCTTGACCGTTCAATGAGCTCTTCCCAATTCTGATTTGCATCGTAGGGTGTATTGACCATAACGAACCAATTTTCTTTGCCCTTAGGCGCATCATTTTTCACCATCTTTGAACTGATGAAAATGTAAACCGTGGGGTCATTGTATATGGTCTTCTCTTCAGACAGTTTTATAAACTCTTCCTTGTAAGAACCACTAAAAAGAATATTGTGCGTATCAAGTTCTGGAAATTCTTTTTTAATTCCCCAATAAAACACTAAAGCTGAGGAAGAAGGCTGTAACATGCTAATCCTTTTCTTTAAGGGATGGTTCATCATGTTGTGTGAAAGATAACCAACATCAGTATTTGCAATAACCCGATCAAAGAGGAGCACTTTTTCATCCACTTTTATTCCGATAGCCTCTTTGTTTTTTATCATAATCTCAGAAGCCAGAACACTAAACATGAACTTCACCCCTTTTCTTTCAGCCAGTTCATAAAGATTCTGAACAATCGAATACATGCCTTTGCCGGGAAAAAATGCTCCCAGATTATTTTCCAGGTGTGCAATAACATTTAAAGTGGCAGGTGCCTTGTAAGGATTGGATCCGTTGTATGTTGCATAACGATCGAATAGCTGAACCATTTGGGGATTATCAAAGTTCCGGCTATTCTCATGATGCATACTTTTATTAAACTTTAGTTTATTGACTTGCAACAGAGACCGCAGAACAGAAAATTTCAGGAGGTTTTTAAGTTTATGCAATGAATTGAAGATAAAAATTCCGGCTGTTAATTTATAAATTAAAGAAGCTTTTGCCAGGTATCTTGAAATATTTTCGGGGTTTTCACCAAATTTAAGCCTGCATTCGTGTTTAAATTTTTCCTGATCGGAATAGGCAATAAGCGTTTCTCCGCTATGGTAGAAGTATTTACAGAGAACATCCAATTTCTGATATACAAAAGATTTTTTTTGTTCTTCCCCTGCGACAGTATACAACTCATCTACCAGCTGAGGAAGCGTAAGAAGAGAAGGTCCTGTATCAAAACGGTATCCATTGATGCGCATTTCACCTATTTTACCTCCCGGTTGTTTATTTTTTTCAAAAACAGTCACATCATGGCCTTTTACAACCAGACGAATGGCTACTGATATACCACCTATTCCGGATCCTATTACTGCAATTTTCATTTTGCTCTTTCTTTATTGTATTTGCTTTCCAGCATTTCTGTAATGACAAATACCGTTAGAAGAAGCGAAAATGCATAAAACATATCTTCTATGGGTACGGAAAGTATTTTTATTCCCGTTAAAACCAGTGGATTGTAGCTAAAAACTTCCTGGTCAATGCCTGTTCCTGTTAAAATGCCGTTTATTACGAAAAAAGGAATAAGCAAAACAGGGAATATGGCAAAATAGTACTCCAGTACTCCTCTTGCAAATACATAACTGGCAAATAGAATCAAGGCAAGAACTATGAAATTAACAAATGTATAAATGTGGTGCATATTTGTAAAAGCCACGACTAAAGAAACGATTACCATGACAATGGATAAAACGCTTGTTCCTTTTTTTCCGGCCTTATAGTGAGGAAAATGAAATTTTAAAGCATAAAAAGAAAAAGCACAGGCATAAGGAATGGCAATAAAAAAAAGATACTCTTCGAGAGGAAGTTTAAAAAAATAAATTCCCGAATTGTATTTTGGGTTAAAGACCCAGCATCCGATGTGAGTGAAAATTATGTCCCAGGTAATAAATAGCGCCATAGTAATAAAGATGGCAGGTAAAAGAAACTTCCATCTTTTATACAGCATCAGGTTTTTTTCAAAACTAAATGCAAAAGGCACAGCTATGACTAAAATCGTGATAATTAAATAAAGAGACATAATGTAAAGTTTATTATGCAACAACCCTTTCTAAGCGACAAATTAAAGAGTAATTTCCAATTCTTTAAAATCAAATTCCTTTAAAAAACGTTCGAAGATAATTTTGAACCAGACTGTATAATTTTGGGGATTTTTCTGAATATCTTCTTCTATACCCGGAATACTCATGTACTTAAATGTATGTACTTCCTTTTGATTTATCATTGGCTTATCATCGGTATAGCCTACAAAAACGCTGTCAATTTCGTGTTCAAAAAGTCCATTGTCAAAGGCAGTGTAATACTGAAATTTAAAAAGAAATTTTAACTCCGTTTTCATTCTCATTTCTTCCCATAACCTGCGTCTGGCTGCATCACCAATATTTTCTTCCGGGTAAGGATGACTGCAACAGGTATTGGCCCATAATCCGGCTGAATGGTACTTGTCCATTGCCCTTTGCTGCATTAATAATTCGCCTGCTGTGTTAAGAATAAAAACTGAAAAAGCCCTATGTAAAAAGCCCTTTTCATGAGCTTCTGTTTTTGATACTTGTCCTATAGGATGATCATCTTTATCTACAAGCATTACCATCATGTTATACTATTTTCATTTTTCCGGTGATATAACAATAACCCAGCAACCATAATTTTATAGGATTTGATATGCGGATTCTCTTATCAAGTACCTTCTGGGCATTGGTTTTCTCAATCTTTTTTGTCAATTTTTTATAATACATATAAGCAGCATAAACTCCTCTTTTTGATGATTTTGGAAGTTGTTTAATTCCTTGTAAGGCAATTCTGTAATCTTCATTTATATCTTCAATGATTTGTTTCTTAATCTCATTCGTTAATTTATTCTCTCTTAAGATGGGGAAATAGATCCGGTGCAATTGATTGACATCATTATTGATATCGCGCAAAAAGTTTACTTTTTGAAATGCTGTACCAAGACGCATCGCATAGGGTTTCAGTTCATTATATTTGTTTTCATCTCCATTCACAAATACTTTCAGACACATCAATCCCACAACATCTGCCGAACCATATATGTATTCCTTTATTTCCTGTGTATCAAATTCCTTTTTTAACAAATCGCTTCTCATACTTCTAAGAAAAGCCTGTATTAAGGCATCATCAATGTTGTATTTTTTTACTGTTAACTGAAAGGAATGAATAATCGGATTCAGGCTGATTTCATTTTCGTAAGCTCTGTAATAATTCGCTTCAAAATGTGATAATAATTCTTCCTTATTGAAATCGTGAAAGGTATCGACAATTTCATCTGCAAATCGAACAAACGCATAGATACTGTTTATGGCATTTCTTATCGATTTATCCAATAGTTTTATCCCAAGCGAAAAAGAAGTACTATAGGATCGTGTTACTATTTTACTGCACTTGAATGAGACTTCATCAAATAATTCTTTCATGGATCAATCTTTTATTTTTTTTTGAGCTAAACCTGCACAAATTTTACCTGAAATAATTGTTGTGGGAACTCCTGGTCCGGGAACGGTGAGCTGTCCTGTATAAAATAGGTTGCGAACTTTTTTATTTTCCATTTTAGGTTTTAAAAAAGCAGTTTGCATAAGCGTATTTGCCAGTCCGTAGCCATTTCCTTTGTAAGCATTGAAATCTTTTATGAAATCACTTACACAGTATGATTTCTTAAACAGAATAAAATCCCGGATATTTTGTCCTGTTATATTTTCCATCCTGCTTATTATCTGGTCAAAATATTCTTCTTTTAATTTTTCCGTATCGGTTAATCCGGGAGCAACAGGTATCAAGAATATTCCAGTTTCCTTTCCCTTTGGGGCTACTGTGTCGTCTGTGACACTTGGGAAACTTGAATAAAAAAGAGGGGCCTCAGGCCAGTATGGCTTGCCATAAATGCTGTCGATGTGAACATTAAAATCGGTATCAAAAAATAAGGTATGATGGTTTATGTTTTTCAGCTTCTTGTTAAATCCGACATAATACAATAATGCCGAGGGAGCAAAAATTTTTTTGGCCCAGTACTTATCTGTGTAATTACGATATTTTTTTTCAAGTAAAAACTCCGAATGGTGATAATCTGCACCTGAAATAATACCATCGAATTCAAGAAGAGTACCATGAACAACAACACCTTTGGCCAGATTATTATCAATTTGTATTTTTTCAACGGCAGAATTGGTATGAATTCTAACACCAAGCTCCTCCGACAATTTCTGCATAGCCTCAATCACTTTGAACATCCCACCCTTTGGATACCATGTGCCAAGTACCATATCCGCATAATTCATGAAACAATAAAATGTTGGGATATTTTGGGGTTTAGCTCCCAAAAAAATTACAGGAAATTCAAGAATTTGAGCAAGTCTGGAATTTTTAATGTGCTTGCGTATGGTTTTGCTTATGCTCAACGCAAATTGTCCGATCCGACTGATGGTTGCGAGCGAAATCAACTCAAAAACAGATTTCCCCGGTTTGTAAATAACCTTATTCATGGCCACTTTGTAATTGAATTCTGCCATGCTGAGAAATTTTCTTAAAAACTTGCTGCTGCCGGGTTCTTCTTCCTCGAATGTTTTGTATACCTGGTTTAAATCAGCTGATACCTTAATCGATCCTTTGGCATCAAAATAAACTTCATATGCCGGATCCAGGCGAACAAGATCATAATAATCGGATGGTTTTTTGTCAAAATCTGCAAAAAAACTTTCAAAAACATCGGGCATCCAATAGAAAGTAGGTCCCATATCAAAAACAAATTCTTCATGCTTAAATTGTCGTGCACGCCCGCCAATACTATCATTTTTCTCAAAGATAGTTACTTCATAACCTGCCTTCGCCAGGTAGCAAGATGCCGAAAGGCTTGAAAGTCCCGATCCTACAATAGCAATTTTCTTCATGCTAATCACATCTGCCTTTTTACTACCCTGCATGGATAGCTTGAAATTTATAATTTCACAAAAATAACATTCTATTTTATTTAAGGGCACTTAATATAAACTTCTAATCGAGATCAGGTAATTTTTCAGGGTTTACTCAATCAATCAGATGCTTGGTGTGTGATTTTTTATAGATTCCAGGTTACAATGATGCAGTTTTCAGACAAAAAAAAACCGCCTTCTATTGTAAGGCGGTCATTTTAACAGCTAAAATAGTTTACAATTATTCGCAGACTTTCATTAATAAAACCCGTACATCCATATCTTTTAACTCGTCCGGATAATATATAGTCAACACATTAACAGGATCCCCAAGCGCTACAAGACCATACTTGGCTAACCGATACCCAACAGTTCCATTGGTACCTGCATAACCCAAAACCATAAGCATAATCGCTTGTTCACAATTCATATAGAGTAAAACTGCATCCGATATTGTATACAAACAGCTTGTTATAGAATAAAAGTAGTATATAAAGAAAGAAACCCCATCATTAAAAGTATGATAGGATTTGCTTTTTCATCTTTTTTTTGCAATAAAATATGTCACTGTTTAGTATCTGCGAGTAATTGAGCCTTTGCCGGCATAATTTCAATTCCTTTCAAAAATCTCAGAGATCCTCTGGCTGTACTTTTTGTTGATTACACTTCTTTTTAATTTTAATGTTGGAGACAGTTCTCCTGTATCAGGAGTCCATTCTTCCATTACAAGCTTGAAACGTTTTACCTGCTCGTCTTTGGTTAAGGATCTGTTCAATTGACTTACAATGTCCTTGTAATGTGCAATTACAGCATGATGAGCTATGATCTCATCAGGTGTTAAATGGATTTCATTTTCACTGCACCAGATTTTCAGTTCCTCAAAATTTGGTGATATCAATGCCGAGGTATGCTTTTCTCCTTCTCCCACCACCATAAGTTGATCTATGAATATTGATTCTTTAAAATGATTTTCAATCGATTGTGGTGAAACAAATTTCCCATTTGAGAGCTTAAACAATTCCTTTTTCCTGTCTGTAATGCGCAAGAACTTTCCCTCATCCAGTTCCCCTACATCACCGGTATGAAACCACCCCTCCTTGTTGATTGCTTCTGTAGTGGCTTTATCGTCCTTGTAATAACCGATCATTACATTAGGTCCTTTGCAAAGTATTTCCCCATCTTCCGCTATCTTAAGTTCTACATCTTCAATCAGGCATCCTACAGTTCCCAGTTTCATATCTTCTGTATTCTGGCGGTTAATAGTAATTACAGGAGAAGTTTCTGTAAGGCCATACATGTTGAGCAGTTTAATGCCGGCCGCCCAGAAAACTTTCTCCAGCCTGGGTTGAAGTGCAGCGCCACCAACACCGATGGCTATCACATTTCCTCCCATGGCTTCGCGCCATTTGCTGAAAACAATTTTTCTGGCTAGCTTCAGCTGAAACTCATACCAAAGACCATTTTTCCCATCGCACTCGTATCTGAACCCAAGGTCAAGCGCCCAGAAAAACAAACTTTTCTTTATGCCCGTCAATTGCTTCCCTTTGATAACAATTTTGTCAAACACCTTTTCAAGAATTCTTGGAACAGCTCCAAATCCCTGTGGTTTAATATCCTGCAGGTCGCGGGCAATAGTACCCAGATTTTCACCATAATAAATACTACAGCCCGAATACTGTGTCTGGTAAATTCCCATACGCTCGCCAACATGACAAACAGGTAAAATACTAAGGTATTTATGATCGGGCTGAAGTCTGAATACTCCGGCGACTGAAACAGCATTGCTGACCATGTTACGATGTGACAGCATCACTCCTTTTGAAGTTCCTGTCGTTCCTGAAGTGTAAATCAATGTGACACAATCCAATGGATCGATGGATCCTTTTATTTTTTGTAGTTCCTCCTGCTTATCCGTACTCTTTTTACCCAGCTCAAGAACATTTTTCCAGCTTTCAGTTTCTTTAAGCTCATCGAATGAGAATATTTTTTCAAGCTGTTCAATTTTTCCGGGTAGCTTTTTGACCTTATCCCAAATGGACTTATCGGAAATAAACAGCATTTTTGCTCCGGAATGTTCAATGAAATGTTCATATTCATCGTTGTGGAGGGTTGTGAAAAATGGGACATGTATGACTCCAAGCTGTGCCATGCCCATATCCAAAAAGTTCCATTCGGGCCTGTTGTTCGAAATAGTTGCTATTTTATCTCCCTTTTTCAGGCCCATGGCCATCAGACCAAAGCTAATGTAGTTGCTGTTATCAATGTAGTCCTGCGAGCTATACTTTATCCATTTGCCGTCTTTTTTTCCGGCAAGAGCGTCTTCTTTGTCCGGAAATTTTTCTTTGTACCTGTCTAAAAAATCAAATGTCCTTGTTACTTTTTCCATAGTATTATTCTTTGTTTCTCTGGTGCTTCCATCGTCGGTGCGACCAAAGGTAATCTTCAGGTTTTTTTAAAATGATCTGTTCCAGAAAATACATGTACTTTTCTGTAATTTCCCCTGGTTCTGTATTGCCAGATTCTTCTTCCAAAACTTTAAGTTCTATAGTGTAATATCCTCTTTTAATGCGTTGTACATCGTAATAAATAACTGGCATTTTATAGCGTTTTGCGAAAAACTCAAGACCTTTCATACAGGGTGTATCCTGGTTTAAAAAGTTCATCCAGTATGCAGCTTTTGGGTTGGATGGACTTTGATCGGCACCAAAAAAGAACGTTGCCGGTCGGTTGCGTTCATAAGCAAAAGCTTCGCGTATACCTTTGAGTGATATCATGTTTGTTCCCAGCTTTTTTCGACTTCTCTGAATATACTGTTCGAGGTATTTGTTGGTTACCGGAGTATAAAAAGCATAGAGTTTATGCTTTATTTGCAAAGGTGCAATTATTATTCCCCATTCCCAATTGGCATAATGCGATCCAACGGACACAATATCAATCCCTTTTTCAAAATATGACTTCATCAGATCAGGATTAATTAACCGGTACTTCTTGAGCAGGATTTTCTGTCTCATGGTGAATCCTTTAATCCCTTCAAGCAAGATATCACATAAATTCCGGTAAAAGGCTTTGGCTATTCTTGTCCTCTCAGAAACTTCCATACCAGGAAAAGATCGTTCAAGATTTTGGATCACTATTTTTTTTCTATAGCATATGCCATAATACAAGATAAAATAAAGTACATCTGAAATCAGATAAACCAGGCAAAATGGCAAAATGGCAAACAGTTTTATGAAAATCAATACTATGTAAAAGGTTAGTCGCATAAAGAATTCATGTTCATAACAGTTTATTCCAAGATAAAATGAGTGATTTTTGTTGATGTATTCTTATAAACCAGAGCACCAAAATAGGAAGTTTTTGGAACAAAATCTTTGATAATCCAATCTTCCTGATCAAATATTTCAAGCTGATTTATTAATTTGATATGATCTTTTTCAATGGAAAACTCGAGATTATCAGGAGTTAGACGCATTCCTTCACCTATTGCTTTCAGATAAGCTTCCTTCATCGTCCAGAAACGAAAAAAATTAATGGCCTTGTCAGCAGGTTTTTTATTTATAAAATCTAACTCCCGCATGGTAAGATTTTTTTGGATCAGATCATCGAGATCAGGCAGAGATCTGAACTCCTCAATATCTATTCCTGTCTCCCCTGTTCTTGTAAATGCATAAACACAGAGCTTTCCCGAGTTGGACATATTGAAAAAAAGAGAATTGTCATTTTCTGCAAAGGGTTTTCCTTTTTTTTGTTTTAAAAGGACGATTTCAGAAGTTTTTACCTTCAGATAATCTGCCAGCAACAGGCGCAAAACTCCCTGGCTTATTATATATTTCTTCCGGTCAGGCTCAAATTTCAGCCAACTGGCCTTCTTTCTTTCTTCCGCACTCAATACAGATTTACATGTTTTAAGCAAAGTATGGTTTGAAACCAGGGATACCTGCCAGATATGCAGGTCATGCTTACGAAGAACAGCATATTTACTTATTTCCGAAAGATTCGTATGGAAATGGGCAATATTACTTTCAACTGACATTGCTAAGAATTAGCACCATTTTGTAATTCTTCAGTAAGCATTAAAAGGAGTTCGTTCTTATTATCCCTGCAAAACAGATGCGACCCCTTTACACGACGAAAAGTGAATTTTGAAGCCGTATGTTTCTTCCATTCTTTGATCTGATCTTCCTTAAAAACAGTATCATCCTCACCTGCGAAGGCAGTTAAAGGACAATTCAAAGGATCGTCGTCGTAATAGGTATATTTTTTACCGAGTAGAATATCAGCTCTTAAAGAAGGCAGCATTTCATTGAAAACATCCTGGTTTTCAAGTATAGAATCAGGTATCTCCAGTGACCTCAGATGGCTTTTAATATTCGGGATATTTTTTTCCTTATATACTTCATCATCTTTAATCGCATCCAGAAATTTAAAAGGACTAACCATATGAGGAGCTCTCCATCCTCCGGTCATAAATTTTACGGGATTAACATTCATTTCCTTTCTGAGGAACCTTGCCAGTTCAAGAGCAATTCCTGCTCCTGAGCTATGACTATAAAAGGCAATAGGCACGTTTAACAATGGTTCTATAACTTCGGCCAGTTTTTTTACCAGCTCAAAAGCATCATCGTAGGCCTTTTCATTGCCCCGTTCCTCTCTTCCGGGAAACTGAACTGCACAAACCTCAATATCTTTAGGAAGAAATTCATGCCAGCTGCTATATACAGAAGCTCCTCCTGCAAAATAAGGCAAACAAAACAATCGAAGCCTCGGTTTTTGCACCAAAGCGCTTCTTATGATCCATTTGTCCAGTTCGCTTTTTATTTCCGAATCTGTTTCGGAAGAAGAACTTTGTCCCATAATTTCATCGACTATCTGGCTAGTTATTTCTACCATAGTGGGTCCACGCATGATTTTCATCATAGAGTAATCAATGCCCACATTGCTTTGTATCCAGTTACGGATCTGGTTTGCCATCAATGAATCCAGACCGTATTTTGTGACAGGTTCATTGACATCCAATTTATCAGCAGTGGTGCCGATTACTCTTCCAAATGTATCTTTCAGGCTTGTGAGGAATATTTCATTCTTCACTTCATCTTTGGCTTCAATGATAGCAGATTTTAATGCGTCATCGCCTGATCCTGCTCCTGAAGCACCAGCCAGTTCTTTTTCATTGACCAAATGTGCAAAACGACTTGAAGAAGCAGAATGAGGAAAGAAACCTCCAATCATTTCCCAGTCAGAATCGGTAGCCACTCTTTGAACCGGGTTAGTAAGCAACATTTGTTCTAATATTTCACATGCCTGTTGCAATGAGAAAGCTTTCCAGCCTTGTTTGTATAGCAACCCGCCAACATTACCTGACCGGGCAACAAAACCCACATCTCCTATAACACCCCAGTTAATGGTCATGGCAGGTAAACCTATCGATCTCCTGTAATGAGCGAAGTTATCGAGAAAGCTGTTAGCTCCCACGTAACTTACCTGGCCTGGATTTCCATAAATGGCCGAAATGGAAGAATAGTTCACAAAGTGATCCAGTTCCATGTTCTGAGTTGCTTCATGCAATAACCAGCACCCAACTGCTTTTGGTACGAATACTTTCATATACCGCTCATAACTCATCTCAGGAATACTCCCATCGTCAAGTACCATAGCCGCATGTTGGATTCCTTTGAGGGGAGGCATATTCTGTTTTATGTGAGCAAATACCCTGTCAATATCTTTTTTGTTAGCTACATCGCCCTTAGCAACAAACACATTCACCCCTTTTGATTTCATTTTTTCAACAAGCCCTGCTTCTTCGTCGGTCTTGGTTCCGCTTCTGCTCATAAGAACAAGGTTCTTGCATCCTTTTTCAGTCATCCAGTAGGCTACTGATAAGCCAAATCCAGAGGCACCGCCTGTAATCAGGTAAGTGGCATCTTCGCAGAATTTTATTTTGGCCGGAGGGGCAATGTTTACTTCCCCTTCCATTGAAACTATGATTTTTCCAATATGCCTTGCGGCAGCCATATACCGGAACGCATCAGCCAGTTTCGATACCGGAAAAACTTTTGTCGGATGTGACGGAAATTTGTTATCAACATAGTAATCGATTGATTCCTGGAAGAGTCTGCCTCCAAAATGTTCCTTTTGCTTAAACAAGCGGTCAACATCAACACCGAAATAGCTAAGGTTATTTCCAAAAGGCTGCAAGCCCAATTTGCTGTTTCGGTAAATATCCGTTTTTCCAATTTCTACAAAACGGCCATATGCAGCAAGACATCGGAGACTTTTATAAATGGCTTCCCCTGATAATGAATTCAACACCACGTCAACTCCTTTCCCATCAGTTCTTGCCATAATCTCATCGGCAAAATCGAGGGTCCTGGAATTCATTATATTTTCGGGTTTTACTCCTATGCTTATCAGGTAATCTCTTTTTTCCTGGCTGCTGACTGTAGCAAATACATCCGCCCCAATAGCATGTGCTATATGAATGGCTGCAATTCCTACTCCACCTGCCGCTGCGTGTATCAATATTTTCTCTCCTTTTTCCAGCCTGCAATGGTGGATGAGAGAAAAATAGGCAGTAGTATACACAACCGGTAAACTGGCTGCTTCTGCCCAGGAGATATGTTTAGGTTTCTGAATCACATGGCAGGCTTTTGGATAGGAATATCCGCCAAGGCATGCCGGTGCTGTAGCCATAACCTCGTCACCCACTTTAACAGTTTTCACATCTTTTCCAATCGATGAAACCGCACCGGCACATTCCAGTCCAAAAGTTCTTCCGAACAAACCACCTTCAACAGCGGCATCACTCAGAAGTCCCATGGCTATCATTATGTCTCTGAAATTCAGGGCCGAGGCCTTTATTTGTATTTCCACTTCATCAGCAGCAAGCGTTTTTCTTTCCGATTTTCTGAGAACAAGGTTATCCAGTACACCATATTCTGAAATGCTTGCAGTATATGCAGAACCTTCAGCAGGAACAGACTTTAAGGCTCGTTTTGCTATGTTTTCCGCACTGATTCGTTCCAGCTTATTGACGTATCGTTTTCTTCCTCTGAATGCTAATTCATCCACACGATCGGCAGCAAAGATCTCATCCACAAATACTTCAATCTCTTCATCCTGAACAGTACTGCTAAAATCAACCATGGTTGAAATAAAGTTGGGGAATTCATTTACAACTACTCTGCTTATTCCACGCAAACCTTCCTGAGCCATGTTTATTGTTTGTGGTATACCACCAACAGACTGTGCTCCACTTGATAATATCCATAGGGAAGGATTTTCATTGAAGTTGGTCTTGTTCAGTGTCCTCATAATATTCATCAGCATAACTGAACCCGTCTCTTCCGATTTTACTATGCTTTCTGCATTCAGGTGTTCATTGCTTACAGCATCCAACCCCCAGGCATAGATAATTCCCCGGTATTCTCCTGATTTTAGAGCAATATCCAATACCTTATCTGCATCTTCCTGCGACAGAACATCTACCTGGTATTCGGTATCGGAGTTCTTCTTAAAACCCTGACCTTTACGGATAAATATGCATTCTTTATTCAAAACTGATAATTTCGAAGCGATTTTCTCTGAAATCCCTTTTTCATCAGAAAATACCAGCCAACGTGCATTTTCAGTTTTTGCTTTGTTTTCTTTTTCTTTTACTGTAGTATCAAGTTTTTCTGCCCGGGCCAGAATGACCGTTTGACAAGAAGAATCATTCTTTTTGAAATCGCTGTAACAAGCTACTCCTGAATAGCCGTTTTTCTCCAGTACAACTTCCCACTTGTCGGGGGGCATGGTAGCATGATCGGTTCTGGTATCAGAATCTTCAAAGAGCCACCAACCCTCGGTCATGCCAAAGATAAAATCAAGATAAACCGGTGAATTTGTTACTTCGAGCATCATGAGTATCCCTTCTGAAGCCAGCAACTTCTGCACATTGCCCAGAGAAACACCCAGATCACGTGTGGCATGAATTACATCAGATGCTATGATGATATCAAAAGAATCCTTTTGAAATCCCTGATCTGCAGGATCCTTTTCAATATCAAGAATTTTATATTGCACAAAAGGATAGTTAGCAAATCTTTGCTGTGCTTTCAGCATAAACATATGTGAAAGATCGGTAAATACATACTCGGTCCTGTCAGCTGGTAATAAGGGTAAAATTGCCTGAGTCATCCCTCCTGTTCCCGCTCCGATTTCCAGAATCCGAAGGGTTTGATCTTCGGGAATATCTTGTATTAATTCTGCGATGGACCGGGCAGCAATATTGTTGTATTTTTTGAATGCAAAACCTTCAACGTAATATTTAACTATGGTATCCCACTGGTCCTCCGGGAATATCAATTGAATGGGATCAACTTTTCCCTGAAGTACGCCCCGGATATCGGGTCCGCACCTGCCCAACAGTGTGGATTCATGATGAAATTGCGGATAGTGCTTTTTCAATTCAGTCATCCAGGTATGAACATTCCTTAATTCAGGAATTTTTGCTATTTCATATTGCCCGTTTCCACCGGTTACAATGCCTGCATTTTTAAGCAGGACAAACATATGATTGAACAGGCGATGATGGTCTGAGACTACATCCAATTCCTCAATCAGGTCATTAACATTTACTTTAACACCCTTTTTGAACTTAAGTCCCATACTTTTCAAAGCATGGCAGATGTAAGCTATGGTAAGCTTGTACTGTTCGGGTTCATATTGTCCGTAGTATTCAGATTGTTCCCGTTGTTTACAAATTTCCTGAATGGTATCCTGAACTTCCTTCCTGATCGATAAAGGTTCAGAAAGATATTTGCCGGGATTTCTATTTAATAACTGATCCGTACGGGGCTTCATGTTCCATTTGTACTCATAGAACCATTTGTCCTTTTCACCTCCCTGCTCTCCCCGGGATCCCTTCAGATACTGTGATCTGAACCCGTGAAACTCAGCGATCAGACTTCCATCGGTATCAAAAATCCACAATTCGCCTAAGGCATATTCATCGGTCCACTCCCTCAGTTTCCCATGCACAAACATGGTGTAAGAAGATGGTTTTTTATAAAATTTGATTCTGTCAATATGCCGTGGAACATACACTCCCATTTTCTTATTCAGGTCATTTCTCTCATTGAAAATGCCGAAAACAGTCTGGAAACAACTATCGAGGACACCAGGATGAATATTGAACTGGAAAAACTCGGAACGAATGCTTTCATGAACTTCTATTTCGCTCAGAGATTCCCAATGTCCGTCGCTTCGCCATAAGTTTTTGACGGCACGAAAAGTAGGTCCGAGGTATAGCCCGCTTTCCAGCAATTCATCATGCATAGGTTTCACCTCAACAGGGATGGTTGTTCTGGTACGTATTTCTTCAAGATCAACCGGAATAGGTATAAACTTATCACCGATATGGTTCATTTTGCCATTGGAACACATGGTCCATTGCGACTCATTTCCTTTTGGCCGGCTGTAGATGAAAAAGTCGCCACCATCGTGTGATATATCAATTTGTATTTGTGGAGGTTCTCCCGCATCGGGAAGAAACAAAGCATTCTCAAAATTTATGTTTTCGATAAATTCAAACTTCTCGCCAAATGAAGCCTGTGCCGCACCAAGCATGAGATCTATATGTCCGGCACCAGGGAATACAATGGGTCCCTGAACTTTGTGATCTTCAAGGTAGGGATACGATCTTTTGTCCAGGTCTACTTCCCATAGTATATTGTTATTCTCGCGGGGCGATACGGTTTGACGTTTCAAATGAGGATGATGTCCAATTTTGCTAAGCCTCACTTTTCTACCTTCAGCGGTTTCAATCCAGTAAGATTCTTTCTGCCAGGGATACTTTGGCAGCTCAACCCTGTTGTGTTTATCTCCATAAAATCCCTTCCACTTCACCTCACAACCCCATGTATGCAAAGCAGCTAACGAGGATAGAAAAATCCTCTTCTCAGGTTCTTTTCTTCGTAAGGATGGAATGACAAGACCCTTCTTCTTGTGAGCGGTTAACAAATCATTGATACCAATTGCATGGATAGGATGTGGTCCGAGCTCAATAAATGTATCCAATCCATCTTTCAGTTGTGTTTCAATGCACTTTGTAAACAATACAGGTTCACGAACATTTCTGAACCAGTAAGAAGAATTCAGGTCTTCTCCTTCAGCTATACCACCAACAACGGTTGAATAAAAAGGAATTTTTGAAGCTTTTGTTTTGAATTCCCCAAGGGAGGAAAGCAATTCATCTTTCAGTGGTTCCATGTGATGGCTGTGAAAAGGAACATTTACAACCAGCAATTTGTGGAATATATCCTTTTTGTTCAATTCTTCGGCAATTTCTTCAATCACATCAGTATCTCCTGACAGTGCAACCATAGAAGGGCCATTAACTGCTCCGACGGATACTTTATGTTCTTTTCCTTTTATTAGTTTTTTTGCTTCCTCATACGGCAGTCCAACAGCCAGCATTCGCCCTTTATCAGTTGCCTTAAACTGAATCCTGCTACGATGGTAAATAAGAAGTACTGCCTGTTCAAGAGTCAATGCTCCTGAAACATAAGCGGCGGCCACCTCTCCAATGCTGTGTCCGACAACAGCAGCCGGTGTGATGCCCAGTTCTTTCCACATTTCGTACAAAGCAATCTGGATAGCAAAAATAGACGGCTGACTGATATTTGTATCACTGATTCTTGAGCTTGCTTCGTCTCTTGTCAGTTCTTCAATTAATGACCAGTCAGCATGCTTCGAAAGCAGTTTATCAATTTCTTCAATATGATGCCGGAACAAAGGTTCATTTTCGAGAAGTTCTCTACCCATTCCCCACCATTGGGGACCCTGACCGGAGAAGACAAATACAATTTTATCTTTCACCTCATTGGTTCTTCCTTCTGCAATTTCCGTAAGTGTCTCACCATTTAAATACACCTGTAAACTTTCAGTGAGTTCTTTCTTCGATTCTGCAACTACAGCAAGTCGAATGTCGTGATGGGAACTTCTTATCGCTGTGGAATAGCATATATCGCCAAAGGAATATGAATTGTTTTTATCCTGCAGAAATTCTATGTACGATTTTGTAAGGGCTATAAGTGCATCGTTGCTCCTGGCTGAGATTGTAAAAACCTGAGGCCCTTTCTTATTGTTTGGTTTGAATTCATTTTTTGGAATGTAGTTCCGGAGTATAAGATGCACATTAGAACCGCCAAACCCAAATGAATTCACACCTCCATATCGGGTTTTTCCTTCTTTGGCAGGCCAGGGAATACTTTCTGTAGGTACCTTCAGATTGTATTCTTCAAAAGATATATTAGGATTTCCTTTTTTAAAGTGAATGTTCGGCGGTATGATTCCATTTTTTAAGGCCAGTGCCAATTTAGAAATGCCGGCGATTCCTGAAGCCGGTTCGAGGTGCCCAATATTTGATTTGACAGAACCAATATAACACTTATCCTTCCTGTTTTTTCCAAGAACCCTGCCAATGGAATTTGTTTCAATAGGATCACCAACAAAAGTACCGGTTCCATGTGCTTCAATGAATTGTACATCGGTTGGTTTTATTCCTGTTCTTTTGTATGCTTCCACCAGCAATGCTTCCTGCGCTACAGGATTCGGTACAGATATTCCTTTTGTAGTCCCATCCTGGTTTATTGCAGATCCTAGTATGACAGCATATATTGAATCACCATCTTTTTCTGCTTGTGAAAGAGGCTTGATAAAGATCAAACCTGCTCCTTCCGATCGTATGTATCCGTTTGCTCTCTCATCAAAAGAATAACAGGTACCATCAGGAGAAAGAAATCCTCCCTTACTAAATCCCATTTCAGGTTCAGGCTTTATTATTGAATTTACTCCTCCGGCAAAGGCCGCATCAGCATCACCTTCCCATATAGAGCGACAGGCAAGATGAATGGCATTCAATGACGAAGAACAGGCCGTATCAATAGAAAAACTTGGGCCCTTCAGGTTATAAAAATAGGATATTCTATTCGCATTAATACAGAGTGCTGAACCAACATTGGTATGAGATCCAATGTTAATCCTTTCCTGAGGTGTATTTTGAAGATCTCCGTAGTCATGTGCAGAAATACCAATAAAAACCGCTGTTTTTGAACTGCTAAGGTCATTAACACTTAACCCGGCATCTTCAATGGCTTCATAAGAAACTTCAAGAAGCATTCTTTGTTGCGGGTCCATTCTGGAAGCTTCAAGAGGAGATATACCAAAAAACCCTGCATCAAACTTGTCGATATCCTTTATGAAACCTCCTCTTTTTACATTAATTTTTCCGGCTCTTCCGAAATCATTCGCATACAAAGAATCTGCATCCCATCGGTCTGAGGGAATAGTCTGAATAGCATCTTTTTTACCAATTAATAATTCCCAGAATTCTTTGGGCGAATTCACTTCTCCAGGAAAGCGGCAGCCTATACCTATGATTGCCAAGGCCTCTTTTTTATTTCTGTTCATTATGTTTCTGTAAATATTCTAATTGCAAAGAAAGTAAATACTTGTATAAATTAGTACTATTATTTGTATCTGTAAAAACCTGCAAAAAAGCAGGTACGTTGAATAATTATATCTTATGATATCATTTTTCCTTTTCAATTCTTTTTTTTAGTAAAAATATATTTGTTTCTTATTCCAGATATAATACAGATTGATACTTCATAATTAGTATCCTTTAAACGGAATGAATAAACACTTTAAGCAAGCAAAAGTAAAAAAAAACTTAAAAAGTGGATTTCAATATTTTTATGGGTTATTGAATTATTCTCACATCAATTGCATTCAAACCCTTTTGACCTTTCACTGTTTGAAAGCTAACCTTATCATTTTCTCTTATCTCATCAATGATCCCACTAACATGAACAAAGATGCTTTCTTGTGTAACGGTATCCTTAATGAATCCAAATCCCTTTGATTCATTGTAAAAAGTTACAATTCCATTACGAATACTATTTTCCTCCTCAACAAATTCTTTTTTCGGAATACCAATCTCTATATCTTCTGCCTTTATCTTTCTTTTTTTGCCGGGGTCTGGCGGGGTCGAAGTTATATTTCCGTCTTGATCTACATAAGCTAACATATTATCCAGCCCACTTATAGCCGTCATGGTTTTTCTTTCTTCTTTCTTTTTTTCCTTCTCCAGCTTTTTCTTCTGTTTTATTTTTTCTCTTTCTTTTTTATTCCAGGTTTGTTGGGATTTGCTCATGTATTGGAATTTAGGTTACTAATCATTCAAAAAAAAAGCTCCATCTTTGTGGAGCTTACGATTAAGCTATATATATCCTTATAGTAATTACACTAGTTTAACATTTACAGCATTTAATCCTTTTTTACCCTGTGTAAGTTCAAATGTAACTTCGTCATCCTCGTTAATCTTGTCAATTAGTCCGCTCACATGTACAAAATGTTCTTCACCGGTTTCATTGT
>CAYQDZ010000014.1:0-26734 GCA_964416375.1 uncultured Bacteroidales bacterium | reverse complement strand
AAAAGACATAAATAGATGTTTATTAATTACTTAAAGTTGTCAAAGTAGAATTAATCATTAAAAAATAAAATTTATGAATAAATTAATTATCACATCAATTTTTGCTCAATCACCTGAAAAAATGAGTTATCAGGCAATAATCAGAGATGCAAGTGATAATCTTGTAACCGAAACCGACCCAAGCGTACCCACCGGCACACAAACTGGCGAAATGCAATACTGGAACGGAACAGCTTGGATAACCGTTTCCCCCTGAAATGAAGGACAGGTTTTAACTTTCGGTAATGGTGAGCCATCATGGTCAACGACAGTGGGTTCTACAGCCCCGGTTAACCAGCGATAATAGTACAGAAGGATTGCTGCTCGATATGGTAAATGAATTGAAACGCTGTCCAAAAGAACTTTATCCCTTGTTAAATGATGAAGACCGCGAAAAATTCAAAGTAAAGATTGAAGACATCGAATTCGATTCTGAAGAGGAATACAAAGCGATGCCTGTTCTGAAACGGAGTAGTAACCGGTTTTTTTATTTTGTGCTAAGGTATCTTGATTCTGAGCTTCAAAATCTAAAATTCCACATCGATCTTGGTAATTATTGTTTTCATGTTTACGATCAGGAAATTGAAGGAACCATTCGAAAACGAAGGTGGATCAAGAAGATGACAGAGTTTGGAAATTTGGAAGATCTCGCCGATGACAAGAGACCCTCTGAGTGGGTTGAGAAAACACAAAAATTAGAAGATAGAGATATTGATAAGGCTGAAATTTATGTAACCGACACAACCCCGCATTACCATATTAACGGACAAAACATTGGTATTAAATTTATTAATAACTATCCCAAGTTAAAGAGCAGGAATGAAATTTGGCCTGATTTGCCTGATTTTGATAACACGAATAAAACAGGTAAA
Organism: uncultured Bacteroidales bacterium; assembly: GCA_964416375.1. Classification (GTDB taxonomy): domain Bacteria; phylum Bacteroidota; class Bacteroidia; order Bacteroidales; family UBA10428; genus UBA10428. The sequence continues at coordinate 25,823 of CAYQDZ010000014.1, read as the reverse complement.
CCCAAAAATGTTGTACCTGATTGCTGGTTAAGTCTTTATGAACTTCCATCCATTGTTTTTTATCATCTGGTGCAACAACAAAATAGTAGCTCACCCTCAGTTGAAATAGCTTAGTGCTACATGCTAAAAGTCCTGTAGTTACCTCCCTGATTGATGTGCAACCTTCAAACACTAAATATAACATGGTAACCAAATGTTTATACGTGGTAAACTTTTTAAAGTACCTGTCACTACCATGCTTTCTAGCTATAGTATGTATTTGACCTCTTTTTATTATAGATAATATTTGTCCAAAGATCGGCTGTCCGATAAAATTTGTATTTTTGTTCATAGTTCTTCGCTTGTTTTATCGATAAACAAAGATACTATGGTGAGGTAATTTTTAAATTATCTCACCTTTTTTCCGGACAACAATAAATTTAATCCATATAAAGCGAACAATTAAATTTTAAAACTATGAAACTAAACAAGCTCGTATTATTATTCCTTCTGGCCCTGCTGCCCATGGCTATTTTTGCTCATGCACCAAAGAAGTTGGTTCTGTCTTACGATAAAGAAACATGCAATTTGATCGTTTCGGTTCAGCATCCTGTGAAAGATGTACAGGATCATTACATCGAATCCCTTACCGTTAAGGTGAATGGCGAGATTGTGAAAACTCTGGATTACACTTTTCAATCTTCACGGGAAAATCATGAGGTGAAAATAGAATTGCACGATCTTGAACCCGGAACTAAGGTAGAGGTAAAAGCTGTTTGCAACAAGCTGGGGTCAAAATCAGGAAGCTTAACCATAGAATAGCTCTTCATCTCTCATCATAAATACAATAATTGCTGCCTGCTCTTTTTGGGGGATATGCAATTGTTGTGTTTTGATTATAGACCATTACTTTTTATACAGATATTCCCCTGTTTTTCTGATCCTTCTCATCTCTTCTTCCTTCAGGGGGACCTGTTCCAATACAGCAAGGTTTTCTTTCATTTGTCCGACTGTCTTTGTTCCTGTCATACAAACATCCACATCAGGATTTGACAAAACAAAGCGGTAACATTCCGGAGCTGTTAATGCGGTTTCACCTTCAGGCATCCTCTTCTGTTGCAACAATTGCCCCACCTGGTAGCTGTAAAAGCTACTACTCCCATTCTGCCCTTGACTTTGCTCTGAAAAGCCAGGTAATCACTTTTATTAATCACATCATCAGCCACCTGGAAATTCCTATGATCATTGTAAGTCACGATCTGAAAGATTTGTTGATGCTTACCCAAAACCTGATCCTGATAAAAGAAGGGAAAACCGAATCCCCGCGAAACTATATTGAACTCATTCAAAAACAGAAGTTGCTGGAATTAAATGGCCTGATGCACAACTACTACAATATCTATGATTGTCTTGTTACTGAAAATGATCCGAAAAAAGGACTGGCAATTATCGAAATACAAGATAATCTTCAGATTAAATTTTATTTAGAAAACGATGGCGTCTACTTTAAAAAGGGGATGCCAATAAAAGTGTCCCTTCGTGGTGCCGATGTAGCGCTATCAAAAAACAAAGTAGAGGATATCTCTATCCGGAACCAATTGCAGGGTACCATAAAATCACTATTCCAGCATAAAAATTACATGGTATGCATTGTCAACTGTGGTATTCCAATCATTACCAGACTCACCATCGAATCCGCAAAAAATCTTTCTCTTGCTCCCGGAAATAAAATATGGTGTTTGTTTAAATCCCTGGCGATTGAATCTTATCGGTAATAATCCTATTGATTTCCTCCTCATACCGCTTTGTTATTCAGCGAAAGACTAGTTAATAGCCTAAAATGCAAAGAATTTAATTTTTATAAAAAATTTGTGTGTAATTAAGATTATTGTTCCTTAATTGCACGAAATATAATCCCTGGTCTAAATAATCCAATTCAATTCGGATAGTATCTATCTCTTCTAAAAGTGTCTGGTCATTTTTCACCAGTCTGCCATTTATATCGAAGATATTAATACTTAACCTGTCTAGAATGGGCTCATCTATACCAATAAACAGATAGTCCTGCACATGGCTCGGAAATATTCGTATTCCCTGGTCAAATGCAATATTTTCCCGTGAGGATGTTTGTCCGTTGTCAACCAGTGTCAATGTACCAAAAACATCGGAATTCTGGTAGGCAGTATTCTGATCTGCTTCAGAAACATTCACTGCACCAATAAAATTTTCTCTTCCGCCGGTTCCATCGTTATCGCAATAGGCTACAGACAAACCCATTTCTTTGTTTTGGGTGAGAGTAACCGGCGTATTACTGCCGCTGTCATCGTAAATTTGTATGGCCACCTCCCAGGTATAAACATTCTCGTTTTGAGTAATTTCTACTTCAACATGATCGTTTAGTAAAACGGTACCTGAAGTTCCAATATCAACAGCATCATACAAAGTACTGATGTGATAAGCAAAGGCATTATATGCTTCAGCACCACCGGTATGCTCTCCACCTGAATGGTCATCATCAAGAAATACTTCAAAACAATCATCTTCCTAATAACTATCCAAAGGATCAGTATGTTGATCAGAAAAAACATCGTCTTCTATTTCAGCAAGAACGAGTAAAACTTCCTCTGTCCAGGCCAATTTAAACCGGCCATTAAAGTCATCGGATAAAACGCTCGTACCGTAAGGAAGCCAGACATAACTGATGTTGTACCATTCTGCAGATGCCCAGAAATCTTCATCGCCCATTCCGTCAATAGTATATGTTCCGGCCTTTTGAGCTGTAAATGCGTCGTCATAGGCCCAAATTGATGCAGTGAATAAGAAAAAGGTGAAAAGAAGAATTCCTGTTTTTTTCATAACAAATACTTAAGTTTTTAATAAAAAATAGTTCAATGCCCTCAAACCTCTGATCAAAGATAATATGTTTTGTTACGCAGGCAATAGCCTGATTTCCGAAATGAATTAGTTTAACTCAATTCCTGCTATATTATATAAATATGAATTAATAATTATTTTTGCTTCCTGTCAAAACAGAATTATACTATATTCACTGCTTGACGCTTAACATGATGATCACATTACTAAAAGAGAAATTTAAAGAATTATTTCAATCCGAACCTGATTTCTACAAAGCCCCGGGAAGAATAAATCTTATTGGGGAACACACCGATTACAATGATGGTTTTGTTTTGCCTGCCGCCATTGATAAATCCGTCTGCTTTGCTGTGGCAAAAAACAAGGTGAATAAGCTTCGTTTGTTTGCTTATGATTTTTCTCAATTTTTTGAGTTGGGAATGGATGAGTTGAAAATAACGAATGTACAATGGGCAAATTACCTGGTTGGAGTTGTGGCGCAATTTCAGAAAAAGGGATTGAAACCTGAAGGGCTAGACTGTGTTTTTGGAGGAGATATACCCCATGGAGCCGGTTTATCTTCTTCGGCTGCTTTGGAATGCGGATTTGCTATTGCCCTGAATGATCAGTTTGGTTTTGAAATGGCCAAGTCAGAACTTGTCCTGATGGCTCAAAAAGCCGAACATGAGTTTGCGGGAGTACTCTGTGGCATAATGGATCAGTTTGTTAGTGTTTTTGGCAAAGAAGGCCAGGTAATAAAGCTGGATTGCAGAAGTCTTGATTATGAATACTACCCTCTGACGAACAAAGAAGTTGACATTGTTTTGTGTGACACAAAAGTAAATCATTCTCTTGCTTCATCGGAATACAATATCCGCCGGTCGGAGTGTGAACAGGGAGTCAAAATTATACAATCAAAATTTCCTGAAGTGAAGGCTTTAAGGGATGCCAGCCCCGGAATGCTTGAGGAAGTTAAAAACAAAATGGGAAATGAGGTGTACCGTCGTTGCCATTATGTTGTTCATGAAAACGAGCGTGTTGGAAAAGCTTGTGAAGCTCTATTTAAAAATGATTTTTCTACATTTGGAAAATTAATGTTTAATACGCATGACGGATTGAGTAAAGACTATAAAGTAAGTTGCACAGAACTGGATGTATTAGTTGATATAGCGAAGAAAATTCCTGGTACATTGGGTGCAAGAATGATGGGAGGTGGTTTTGGCGGTTGTACGGTCAATCTGATCAAAAAAGGAAAAGCAAGGAATTTTATTTCCAGAATTGAAGAAGATTATACCAAAAGAACAGGAGCTAAAATCCAGACTTATCAAGTAAAAATATCAGAAGGAGCCGGCAAAATAAAACTTTAAGAACAAAACAAATGGGCGCTTTTAACCTGGAAGACCATCCTCACAAAAGATTCAATCCGCTAACCGGTGAGTGGGTACTTGTTTCACCCCACAGAGCAAAGCGTCCATGGCAGGGCCAGGTGGAGAAACATGAAAACATAAGTTTGCCCGAATACGATCCTGATTGTTACCTCTGTCCCGGAAATGCCCGTGCAGGAGGAAAGCAAAATCCAAAATATACCAGCACATTTGTATTTACCAACGACTTTAGCAGCCTTCTCCCTGAGACTCCAACAGGAAGTCTGAATGAAAATAATTTGTTTGTTGCCGAATCGGAACAGGGAATGTGTAAAGTAATTTGTTTTTCTCCACAGCACAACCTGACTGTTCCTCAAATGCATGTCGAAAATCTCAGAGAAGTAATTGATGTATGGGTGCAAAGTTATGGGGACCTGGGAAAACTGGATTATATAAACCATGTTCAGATTTTTGAGAACAAGGGGAGCATAATGGGTTGCAGCAATCCGCATCCCCATTGTCAGATATGGGCACAAGAAAGTCTTCCCGTAGAAATTATGAAAGAACAAAAGCAACAATCGGAGTATTTTGATCATCATGGCTGCACACTTCTTTCTGATTACCTGAAATCTGAGCTCGTAAAACAAGAACGCATTGTTTGCAGTAATGAAAGTTTTGTTACTCTTGTACCATTCTGGGCGGTATGGCCATTTGAATTGATGGTAATCAGCCGCAAACCGGTCTGTAGTATTGCAGTACTTGACGAAAAGGAGAAAACTGACCTTGCTGACATGTATAAACAACTGACGATTCGCTACGATAATTTGTTCGAAACATCCTTCCCTTATTCCATGGGATTTCACCAAGCTCCCACCGATGGGAAAGAACATCCTGAGTGGCATCTGCATATGCATTTTTATCCTCCACTTTTAAGGTCAGCTACAGTAAAAAAATTTATGGTGGGTTATGAATTGCTTGCTAATCCCCAGCGTGATATTACAGCCGAGCAAAGTGCTGAAAGACTCAGAAACTTATCTTCAAAACACTATACAACTAATCTTTAATCCTATTAGATATGAGCCAATTTCAATTTTTAGATTACGTCATCTTTGGTGTTTATGCATTGGTTATTGTTTCGGTCGGGTTATGGGTTTCCCGAACGAAAAAAGGAACTGAAAAGACCACTGAAGATTATTTTCTTGCCGGGAAATCTTTGCCCTGGTGGGCTATTGGAGCATCCCTTATTGCAGCAAATATTTCGGCTGAACAAATTATTGGTATGTCAGGATCCGGTTTTAAGGTTGGCCTTGCTATAGCCTCCTACGAATGGATGGCTGCAATTACCTTAATCATTGTTGCCAAGTACTTTTTGCCCATATTCATCAAACAAGGACTTTACACAATTCCTGAGTTCATTGAAAAACGGTTTAACACCAATTTAAAAACCATATTAGCAATTTTCTGGATCGCATTGTTCATTTTCGTAAACCTCACCTCTGTCTTGTTTTTAGGTGCTAAAGCACTGGATACTATCATGGGTGATGGATCGGGAAACATGATTATCTGGTATATTATTGGACTGGCATTTTTTGCTGCAGCCTATTCCATATGGGGAGGCTTGTCCGCTGTAGCCTGGACAGATGTTATTCAGGTAATACTATTAGTAATTGGAGGTATTATTACCACAATTATTGCTTTGAACCATGTAACACCTGATGGTGGTATTGGAAACGGACTATCACATATCTATGATGTAGCCGGTGATAAATTTCATATGATAATCAAGAAGGATAATCCTCAATTTACTAATCTTCCCGGAATTGCTATGCTAATTGGTGGGTTGTGGATTGCCAACTTATACTACTGGGGCTTTAATCAATACATCATACAAAGAGCCCTGGCTGCAAAATCACTTCGGGAAGCCCAACGTGGCCTTGCCTTTGCTGCCTTCCTGAAGTTAATTATACCTCTTATTGTAGTCATACCGGGAATCATTGCCTATGTTATGTATACGCAAAATACAGAAGGCGCAGGTTCTATATTTTCGGGTATTGAAGGTGCAAATAACGATCATGCCTATCCCTGGTTAATTGGAAGATTTGTACCTGTTGGATTAAAAGGACTTGTTGTAGCCGCTTTGTCTGCAGCCATTGTATCCTCATTGGCATCCATGCTAAATTCAACAGCTACCATATTTACCATGGATGTCTATAAACCCTATATTGCAAAAAAGGCTACGAACAAACAATTGGTAAATGTAGGCCGCATAACAGTATTTCTGGCCTTGGTAATTGCATGTGCCGTAGCACCAACGCTCGGTTCTATTGAACAAATGTTTCAATATATCCAGGAATATACAGGTCTTGTGAGCCCTGGAATTCTTGCTGTATTTCTCATGGGATTATTCTGGAAAAAAACAAGTACAAGAGGTGCCATTGTCGGTGTTTTATCATCGATTCCGGTTGCCTTGTTACTCAAATTCCTTCCCATTGAAATGCCTTTCCTCGATCAGATGCTTTATACCTGTATTATTACTATGGTCGTAATTGTAGGTATTAGTTTAAGCTCAGGAGTCGGTGATGATAATCCAAAGGGTATTCCTTTATTAAAAGAAAATTTCACAACCGGAAAAGCATTTAATATCAGTGCATACATCATACTCATTATTCTTGTTGTACTGTATACGGTTTTTTGGTAGACAAAATTTCACGCGAATACAAAAGGAGGATGCCTTAATAAGCATCCTCCTTTTGTATTCGTTCCAAATAGTATAGGCTAGAACTTACTCAACTTTCAGTGCTTCACCGGGATTTTTTAAGGACACCATAAAACACTGGTACATCACAACCAGCATGGCAAGAGCAAGTACAATTGCCGAGGCAAAAATGAAATATTTTGGAGTCACTGATATCTTAGAATAAAAATCCCTTAGCCAGACAAGAGAGAATACATAGCCACCTATCCATGCAATTACCGAAGCTATTAATAACAATACAACCGTTTCTTTTAACAACAAAAATAATACCTGGAAGAAGGTTGCGCCCACCGCTTTACGAATCCCTATTTCTCTGATCCGTTGATTGGAAGTAAATGAAATCAAACCAAACAATCCCAGACAGGCAACAAATATTGAAAGCAAGGAAAATAAATTGAGTATTTTTCCTGTCCGGATGACAGACCGATAATTCTGATCAAAATCCTTATCAAGGAAAAAGTAGACAAAAGGATACTCCTCGGTATACTTCACCCATTTTTCTTCAAGAAACTTAATGGACCTGTCAGTGCCTTTGCTGCTCAGTCTGATATTAAGAAATCCTTCCATGTTACCAGGCATCAGGGAAATTACCAAAGGTTCAATTTCCTTATCAACTGTCTTATAATGAAAATCTTTTACGATTCCAATGATTTTGAATTTTCTTCCCTTTTTATTCCAAACGCCGGGCATTTCAAGGAATGCTCCAAGTAGGTCATCAACACCAAGCTTACCGGCTGCTGCTTCATTTATCACACAAACCATGGAATCTGAAGCAATGGCATGAGATAAAAATCTGCCTTTAGTCATTCTCAGACCAAATGCCTCGCGAAAATCATGATTCACAAATACGTGATTCATGATGTAATTGTTCCTGACTGAATCACTCTTAAAAATGTAAGTGGCAGTAATAAAATCACGCCCGGGAATTGAGTTTGAATTTGTTACAGATTCAATATTAGGATGTTGCAAAATTTCTTTTTTAAAATCATCTATTTTATCTTTCAGTGCATCCGGACGTCTTATCACAAGAACCCGTTCTTTTTCAAATCCCAGATCTTTATTCAACATATGCTTAATCTGAGCAAAAACTATCATGGAAATGATAATAATTATAATGGAAACGGAAAATTGAAATATTACAAATGCCGACCTTACCATTTTGTTTTTCACCCCTTTGTTAAGTTTGCCATGCAATACTTTTATAGGTTCATATGATGATATGAAAAATGCGGGATAAGAACCAGCCAGAATGCCAAGAACCAGTGTAAACAGAACAATGGAAAAAACAGCAGGGAGATTTTTTAAAACATGAAATTGTAGATTTATATCCAGATAATTGTTAAAATGTGGCAAGGCAATTTCTGTAATCAACAAGGCAAAAATTAAAGCCAGAAAGCTAAAAATAATCGATTCCGTTAAAAATTGAAGGATGAGTATACGCCGATTTGATCCTATTACTTTTCTTAGTACCACCTCACGTGCGCGATTTGAAGAATTTGCTGTGGATAAATTCATAAAATTCAGGCATGCAATAATTAAAATCAGTATGGCAATTACCCCAAAAGTATAAACATACAATGCTTTCCCATTAGCTTCAAGTTCATTTTCCAGATTTGAATACAGGTGTATTCCGGTTAAATTTTGTAAATCATAATGCAATGACTGCCTTCCTTCAATAAAGTCTTTCAGGGAGATTCCAAGATATTCCTCTATTTGTGGTGCCGCATATTTTTCAACCAATCCATCTATTTCCCTTTTCACCTTTGATACATCCGAGTTCTCATCAATTTTTATATACGTATAGAGAAGATGGTAAATCCAGATATTGTGAAGGTGTTTCTCATGTGTCACCAAAGAGCCAAGCAGGTCAAAATGAAAATGAGAATTGTCTGGTATATCTTCCATTAATCCTGTAACAGTGTATGGTATCTCTTCGTTCTCAACAATAAGTTTCTTCCCGACAGGATTTTCTTCACCGAAATATTTGCAGGCTGTCGATTCAGTAAGCACAATACTCCTTGGCTTTACAAGAACACTGTCAGGATTTTCCTTGATGAGACGAAAAGAAAAGAATTTAAAAAAATTAGAATCGGCAAACAGAAAATTATCTTCGTTGTATCTGACATCTTCGTTCGACACCAGCCATGCATCAAAATGTGCCATACGAATTAAACTGTTTACCTCATCTATTTCCTCTTTGATGACTTGCGCCATCGGTGCTGAAGTAACTGCAACATTCAAATCCATGCCCCTCAATTTGCCCTGAACACTTACACGATAGATTTTGTCTGCGTCCTCATGGAATTTATCATAACTCAACTCATGCAAAACAAAAATTGTAATAAGGAGAACTGATGCCATCCCTATTGCCAGACCTAAAATATTTATTAAAGTATAAACTCTGTGTGTGGCCAGGCTTCTGAGCGATATAACGATAAAATTTTTAATCATACATTCGTAATATTGAAATAATCAATATTCGAGCCAATGCTTCTTAAACACTGAAATAAAGGCTTTTACATCATGTGAATTGATAGTTGAGTGTGCGTTTATGGACACAACAATGTTCGCAGGCGTATATAGAAATTGTTCAGGTAAAATATTATATGGATTGGTTTATTTTTTTTTCTACCTGGTTTACTGCCAGCATCAGTGTAAAACAGAAGTAGTTAGGATCAAGATCCGTAAATGAAAAATCAAGTTTCCCATCAGCAATTTTCGCCATTTCAATAATTCCTAATCCGGCACCGCCCCTCTCTGAAAACTTACCATCCGTAATGGTTTGTTTATACAGTTTTTTTATTTGACTTTTATTCAGCTGGTTCAACTGAGATAGTTTTTGTTTCAACCTGCTGACATCCTGATGCAGAATAGCATTGGCCGATTCAATGAAATACTGATTTTCTTCAGCGTAAATCCGGAATTCTGGTGGATGAGTTGCTAATATCGAGCCCTGATGATCAAGATTTTGACAGTACCGAATTATATTCTCAAGAGATTCAATCATAATTGTAAGGATTTTTTTGTAGGTATTAAACCTCACATTCCTCTTTCTCATCTTATCTTTTAATGATTGTATTAATTCGCCGATATTATCAAATTCTAACAAGCCCTGGTAAGACAAAATGATATCTCCTGATGTATTCTTTAACATTCGTATTCCTAAAATTCGAGTGAAAATATAAAATATCTCTGAAAATCACTACATTGAATCTGGCTTATCCTCACGCTCATATTCTTTGTCAATAAGTAAATTCTTTTTCAGTGATGCCTTCACTGCCAAGCTGTCACATCTCTCATTTTCCTGAATATCTGCATGGCCCTTCACCCAATGCAATTTCACCTTGTGTGTACGATAAACCTCAAGGAATCGTTTCCACAAATCAATATTTTTCTTCTTCTTAAATCTCTTCTTTTCCCAATCAAATACCCACCCCTTTTCAACTGAGTCACAAACATATTTTGAATCTGTATAGATGTCCACTTTACTTCCTTTGCTTTTTATTTTTTCAAGGCCGGCAATAACAGCTAATAATTCCATCCTGTTATTGGTAGTTAAACGATAACCTTCCGACAACTCCTTGTAGTGCTTTCCTGATTTCAGAATTACTCCATACCCTCCGGGACCGGGGTTGCCGCTAGCTGCTCCGTCAGTATATATAATAATATTATGCGTCATGGGGTAGCGTAATGCCTGTGTTTGATAAAAATAGACGAATAGCTATTGCCAATAAAATTATTCCAAACACTTTTTTTAATACCTGAATTCCTGCATCTCCTAATATTCTCTTGAAAAAATGCGTCGATTTTAAAACAAAATACACCAGGATCATATTCATGGTTAGTGCAATGAGAATCTCGGAAACAAGGTATTCCGATTTTAATGATATTAATGTTGTCATGGAGCCTGCACCTGCAATCAATGGGAACGCTACAGGCACTATGGTTGTTTTTACATTGCTTTCATACCTGAAAAGTTGAATTCCCATTACCAACTCAAGTCCCAAAAAAAACAACACAAAAGATCCGGCAATTGCAAAAGATGATAAGTCAACTCCGAAAAGATTCAGTAAGGGTTCTCCAATAAACAAAAACAAAAGCATGAGTACAAATGCAACAATAGTTGTAAGAAAGGGAGAAATGCTTCCACCTTTTTTCTTTATTTCCAGAAGAATGGGTATTGATCCCGTAATGTCAATTACAGCAAAAAGAACCATAAAAACAGTGAAAATATTTAAGATATTCAAATTCATTTTTTCATAAGGTATTCGTGCTAAGGTACTATTTTCAATTCTTCAATAAGGTGACCGGCATCAGCAAAGTATTCAATAACAAAGAGAACATACCTGATATCTACGCAAATGCAACGTTGCAGGTCAGGTTCAAATGCAATATCCCCGCTCATAGCTTCCCAATTACCGTCAAAGGCGAGACCAATTAATTCTCCATTCTTATTTAATACGGGGCTACCGGAATTTCCTCCGGAAATATCATTGTTTGTAATAAAGCATACAGGCAATTTATCCTGTTCTCCAAATCTTCCATACTGCTTTTCAGCATACATCCTCTTTAGCTTTTCCGGTACAAGAAACTCGAAATTTGATGTATCCTCCTTCTCAATAACTCCTTTAAGAAGAGTGTAATGATCATAATGAACAGCATCCCGGGGGTAATAATCTTTAACAACGCCATACGTCAATCGGATTGTTGAATTGGCATCCGGATACAGAATTTTATCCTTATCCATTTCCATCCGACCCTGCATGTAAAGTCTTTCCAACCTTTCCAGTTTTACATCATATTCATCGAGAATCTGATATTCCTCATAGTATTTTTTAAAAATGCTGTGTGTTGTCTGGAAACCTATATCGTTTGACAAACTTCTGATATCAGGCTGTTCCAAAAACTCCAACACCCTTTCTTCATCAAGAAAAAACGTCTTCTTATACAATTTATCAACATACTTGCTAATATTTCCTTTGAACCTGCCGTTGATTCTTGAATAAAAATCAGGATGCTGGTCACTTGAAGTATTATCCTGATAAAGTTTGATCATGGCTTTTGTAATTTTAACATCTGTACTGATATTATAATCGGTAAAGAATTTTTTTGTTGTTTTTCTAAGCTCTGTAATCTCATTTTCCAATTCTTCTTTTTCTTCCTCATTAACCAGCAATAACATATACAAATATTGAAACTCACTGATGAAATCAAAGATCTCGGTTGCCCTGAAAAATGCTTCATTTAAATATTGATAGTTGTATTCATTTTCATTTTTCTTCTTATATATATTTTCAAAGTCATTGAGAACATGTCCATACCATTTTATTCTAACAGAATCTTCATCAACCCAATTTTGAAAAGACAGCTCTTCATCTTGTTTTTCTTCAAGAATGTTCAATCGCTTCAGCCCTCTGTTCTGACCAATGCTATACTTCCAGTAATTGCTTGAGCGGGAATATTTTGATGCATATTGAATACGAACCTTTGTATCGCCGAGCATATCCTCCTGCAATATTTCTTGTCGTATACCCCTGACTTTTATCCTGGTCTCATTAATTTCTTCCATGGTTTCGGCTATTCCGTATGAATTAAGGTATCGCTGTGTTCTTGCCGGATAACCCATAATGAATGTGAAATCTCCGTTATCTATTCCTTTCAGAGAGACTGGTAAATACTGTTTTGGTTTGAGAGGAATATTTTGCGGATCATAGTCAGCAGGAGACCCGTCAGGAGCAGAATATACTCTGAAAATACTAAAATCACCTGTATGTCGGGGCCATTCCCAATTGTCAGTATCATAGCCAAATTTGCCAATGGAGGATGGCGGTGCACCAACTAAACGAACATCCCTAAATACTTCATATACAAATAAATAATATTTATTTCCGGCAAAGAATGGCTTTACTTCAGCTTCATATTTATCCTCCTGGGATGCTTCTGAGACAATCTCATCAATCACTTCATTGATTTTTTCTTTACGATCTAGTTCCTGCATTTCATCAGATATATCTTTCAATATCGTATCAGTAATCTCTTCAATCCTTAATAAAAATTTTACTTCAAGATCAGGATTCACTAGCTCCTCCTCACGCGTCATAGCCCAGAAACCATTCTGTAAAATATCATTTTCAACAGTACTATGATTCTGAATTTCGTCAAATCCACAATGATGATTAGTAAATAATAATCCCTCTTCAGAAACTATTTCACCCGTACAACCACCACCAAAATATACAATAGCATCTTTAATGCTTGAATTGTTGATGTTATATATTTCTTCTGCTGTAAGTTCACATCCTAATTCCTCCATTGTTCCCATATTTAAATTCTCCATAAGAGGTAACAACCACATGCCTTCGTCTGCTTTAAGAAAGCTTATATTGACGCAAACAATACATAGTGTTAATACAAAATAGTTTTTCATTTAGCAAAAGATTTATTCCGGTTTATCATAAATACTTGTCTATTTCAATAGATTAAGTGTTCTTCTGAAATTCAATTTCCATTTGTGTGTTATGCAGGCGAAAAGATCTTCGGTGATAGGGGGTTAATCCATACGTTAAAATAGCATTCCTGTGTTTTTGCGTAGGGTATCCTTTGTTTTTATTCCATCCATAATTGTTGTGCCTGTAATGCAATTCGAGCATCCATTGATCACGGTATGTTTTAGCAAGTACCGACGCTGCTGCAATGGATGCAAACTTACCATCACCTTTAACAATACATGTATGTGGAATGTTTCTGTAGGAATTGAATTTATTCCCATCAACCAATATATGCTGAGGACGTACCTTAAGCTTATCTAATGCTTTATGCATTCCCAATAAGGAAGCTCTTAGAATATTGATTTCATCAATTTTATTATTGTCAATAAAAACTACAGCGTAATCAATAGCCATTTTTTCTATCTCAACTTTCAGAATTGCTCTATTGCCTGGCGTCATTTTTTTTGAATCGTTCAACAATGGATTTGCATAGTCTGCAGGCATAATAACTGCTGCAACACAGACCGGTCCGGCAAGGCAACCTCTGCCCGCCTCATCACATCCAGCTTCAATTGTATCCTGATTCAAAAAGTTTCGTAACAAATCTTTACAAATATTGACTAAGCAATTTTCCCTGACTTAGAATGCCTGTGAATTTAGAAAAAAACCTTTAGTATAGCAATTTGCTTTGTTCATTCCCTGAGGTTCTTCTAATCTTTTTACATTTGCAATTGTAAAAACAATACTTTGAAAAGAAAATTTCTTACAAATCTGGGATTCTTTCTTGTACTAAACCTTGTTATTAAACCAATTTATGTTTTTGGTATCGACCGTGTAGTACAAAACACTATAGGAGCAGAAGTATATGGCCGGTATTTTACCCTTTTCAATATTGCCATTATATTTCAGATATTTCTCGATTTAGGTATTGAAAGTTTCATAAGAAGAGATATTGCCCAACATCCGGAACGTACAAGCAATTATTTGTCAAACATCATTACAATAAAGTTACTTCTGCTTGTGCCTTATTTGTTAGTTTGTTTATCATTAGCTTTGTATAAGGGCATAACACCGGATGACTATTTACTGCTATTCTTTATACTTCTGAATCAATTTTTAGCCTCACTCATTTTGTATGTCAGAGCAAACTTTGGGGGCTTGCAATTATTTAAAACAGAAAGTATTATTTCAGTTCTCGATCGTAGTCTGATGATTGTGATTGTAGGTATCTTATTGCTTCATCCCATAACAAATTATCTTTTCAGAATTAACTGGTTTGTGCTTGCACAGACCATTTCATATACCATAACACTAATTATCGGTCTCATTATTTTGTATAAAAAAACAGGTTCCTTCAGACTACAATTTGAGCTTGTGCAAATTCTTCCCATCTTAAAAAAACTAATACCCTATGCCTTATTGGTTCTTTTAATGGCTGTGTATTACAGAGGTGATTCCATAATCCTTAGTATTATTCTCCCCGACGGAGATATGCAGGCCGGTATTTATGCCCATGGTTTTAGAATTCTTGATTTCATGTCGAATTACGCCTTGCTTTTTCCTATCCTTCTGCTTCCAATTTTTTCAAAGATCATATACGAGAAAAAGCAAGTGAATAGTCTGCTGCGATTATCTGCTTTGCTGCTGCTAATTCCTTCTCTTGCGGCAATCGGACCTGCTGTTATTTACAGATACGAATTTTTTAATATACTCTATAATGAGCAGGTTCTTTTATCGGCAGACGTATTTGCCATATTAACGCTTAGTTATTTGGGCATGTGCATAAGTTATACCTTTGGTGCATTGCTCACAGCCAATGGAAATTTAAAACAATTGAATATCATGGCTGCCATTGCAGTTGTGTTGAGTCTGAGCTTAAATTTTATTTTGATACCACGGCATCAGGTTATGGGTGCAGCAATCGCCAACGCTTCAACTCAGGTGTTTACATCCATTGTGCATATTGGCCTGGCCTGGAAAATATTTAAATTAAAAATCAACCTGAATATTCTTATCAAGCTTATAGCTTTTGTTTTGTTTATACTAATGGAAGGTTATCTGGTAAAACCCTTACACATAAACTGGCTTCTGGGAGCTTCCATCCTATTCCTTTCAGGCATTCTGTTTGCCATTGCTTTAGGTTTGATAAATATTAAGGGTATAAGATCGATAGTACAGGAAAAGATATAATCTCATCCCATAAACTTTTCAACAAGCATATGTTCGTGCAGAATAAGAACAAATCTTCCCTTCTATGGTCTGCTTGTAAAGTATTTCTCACCCAATTATAAATTCATGAAAAAAAGTTCTGATGCAAATGTCCATTTGTCATCATGAATTTATCAGTTCGCTATACTGATCTGCATCCAATAAGCTTTCAAGTTCCGATAGATCATTTACATTGATTTTAATAATCCATCCGTCAACAAAAGGATCGGAATTGATCAAATCAGGAGAATCTTCGAGGGCGGAATTTATTTCTATTACTTCACCTGATACAGGCATAAAAAGATCGGAAACAGTTTTTACTGCTTCTATTGTGCCAAACACTTCTCCCTGAGCCACTTTTTCTCCCAGCGTTTCTATTTCAACAAAAACAATGTCTCCAAGCTCTCCCTGGGCATAATCAGTAATTCCGATGAGTGCGTTTTCACCATCCACCTTGATCCATTCATGATCTTTCGTATACTTTAAATCTTTAGGGATATCCATTTGAATAACTTTTACTATTAATATTGATGTGTATATATTCTATTCAAATTTAGACAAACAGTTTTCTTATCCAAGCATCTATGCAAATGATTTTTCTCACACAATATGAACCAGAGTTTAAAGCGACAGACGCAAACTGAAACCTATATTTGTCTCTGCCCTTGGATAGGTATTGGTTGTAAATGGAGTGTTTACCTCTCTGTCAAAATAAAACTGGATATTGAAGTTTTCAGTAAAAACATAATCGGCAGTTAAACTAATGGTATATTGTTTCCCTCCGGTAGTAACCCTGTTGTCATTTTCTTCCTCTTCATTATCTTCCAGAAAACGGATAATAGTAAAATTATCTTTTATTGAAAAGTCAAACCGAATGTTAAGGTCACTTGATATGGTTCTTTGATTGATTGTAATAGGAACTTCTTTAAACCTGTACCCTGCACCAACGGTGTAACTTTTGTTCCTTGTTTCATTTACCTGGTTGTTATTCAGACTTAAAGAAATCATTCTGGATCTTCCCATCTCAAATTTCGTAATAAGACTATTATGCCATGTCATATCCACATTAATCAATGGATTTATTTGTTCGTTTATTGAAACGGAGCTAAACTGAAACTCGGGAATAAAATTCATCGAAGCATCACGAACCAGACCTCTGAATCCTTCCTTTTCCACTGATGAAAAATAACCCTCTCCAAGGTTTTCATAATAACTGACATTTGTACCAAAAGATCCAACGGTATAGGTTGATTTATAGGAATGTGACAAAGTAATATTCTTTAGAAATTTCTGAATAAATTTAATTTTTGAGAGACCATCAAAAGTAACTCGCCAGTTTGGCATCATCATCCAGAAGAAATTTTTAAATGTAACCTTACTGGGGTCAATTCCGGTATATGCCGACAGAAATGCCGGTACAAGCACATCCTGTGCGGTTGGGCCATAGCCATCATAAAAGCCATTCGTATAAGGATGTTGTATGGATTGCGAATAATAAGGATTTGTACTGGATAACTCACTGAATCTGCGGGCAGAAATTACCTTTCTGTTTTCACGAAGGGCATTAAATGCTGAAGATTCCCAATTGTTACTGCCAAGTGGTTTTTCAAAGGCACTAAGAATTGTAATTACGGATACGGAAAAGTTTCCTCCCTTATACCTGTTATCCACAAAATATTCGTTATAATTAGCCAGAGTCATATCCCAGGTATCATGAAAATAGATTTGTTCATTATACTCTGAATAATTTCTCATAGCATTCAAATCAATTCGAAAGCCCTTGAATGGTTCAAAAGTTGTTCTGACATTAAATTGGTCATTACGTGTAAATACAGCAGGTTTGCTAAATAATGTGTCACGGGTTACCCATTCATTATCAATAGCATCGTAAATTATGTTATCATTTTGCTGACCAAATGCAAATGGTATTCCCGGGGCTCCGTAATATCCGTGTGTATTCAATCCAAAAAAATCTGTTTCAGGCAAATATCCTGGTAAAACGGTACCCACAGTCCGAGACCAGGAAACATTTACATTTTTAAAACCCATAAGTAATCGTACCGTATTATCGGTAAGAAATACGATCGGATTTTCTCCTTTGGGAATTTTGCCTGTAATATATACTGTCACACCCGTAAGATCTTCACTGGCAGTAATGGTAATTCTGTTTTCATTCACAATGGCTGTTTTGACATCAACTTCTTGTCCGTTTTCATCCAACACTTTAATTTCAACATCTTCCGTTCTTAGCTTGTGGAATATATTTTTTGGCTGATCTTTCTTTAAAAAGGTTCGTTTTTCATATTCCACAGTTTTAAAACGTTTATTCTCATCAGATTTTTTCCCTCTGCCACTGTATTTTGCATCAATTGCTTTCAAAAAGCCAATTTTGTTGTATAAGCTTCGCAAAGTCAAATTAGAATTAGCCTTTATCGTATTTGAATTTTTTAGTGTATTTCCCAGTTTTTTACCCGGTATAACTTCTCCGCGAACCCAATTGTAAGTGCTTCCGTAAGATGTGTTTATGCTTATCCAATTGAATATGGGTATTTTATTGATAGGTATTGCATAGCTGATATTGAATTTCTGCGAAAAGTTCATATTTCTTCCTCCATAATTCCATATATTAGTCCACACAGAGTCCTTCCATTCTTCATTGTTCGCCTTAAATAAATCAGTTTGTCCTAAAGGTTCATCGATGCGTGCACTATTGGTTGCTGAATAGTCCATTTTTATACCCCTGGTAAGATCCCATTTCAAATCGTATTTTCTATCCCAGTTAAAATCTTTATTCACTGTGGGTTCAATAAGCAATTCCACATCATCACTTACATCTCTTACTTTGATCTCCTGGTAGTTTCTGTCAAACAAGGTTCCAAATGTAAACCTGGATGGATAGGGATTAAAATTAAAATCTCTAATGATGCGAAAAGCCGGTTTTCGTAAGCCTTTTGATTTGCGTAATGGCTGAATATTTTTAGGCCTTGTATTAAACACATAATTTATACCTGCTGTATACTTCCAAAGATTATTATACTCTGTGCTATAACTCCTGGCTTTTGTATCGGTGTAACCGATACTCGCTGTCAGGTTACCGGGAGAGAAGATATCCCATTTTTTAAATTTTTTATTCCACCGCATGTTGGTTATGTTTATGCTCTTGCGGGAAGTTAAATCCTGGGATATTTTTTTCAGGCTGTCTCTTTCAGATTTTGTATCTGCATTGTCCAATACATCCTTAAATTTTATGTCAGGATCTTTTGGATAATATTCGGGGTTAACAATAGTTTTTGATCCTGCGATATAAAAAGGTATCGATACCTGGGCTTTTTCCGAAAAGAATTTACCAAGTTCTAAATTGGAAGATATATCGTACTGATTCACTTCTTCCATCGAACGTTCATTTACTTTTTGTTCAATGCTTCCAAAGCCAGGTTTGCTTGTACTTCCTGCAATATTCAAAACGCCAAAATCAGCCAGTTGAGCCTGTACACGTCCATTTGCAGCCCAACCTCCCCGATCATTGAAATCGGTAAGCCGCAGTTCATTAAACCAAACCTCCGCCGACTTACTGAGTCCGTCATTTACTCTTTCAAAACTGGCCGCATCACCAGGATTTCTGATGCCGATCATAACCTGGCGTATGTTGCTCAAATTTGGATTGCCTTTGACTTTTATTGTGTTTTTGCCAACGCGTTTTGTATAAACACTTTGAATAGAGAAATTCAGAGGATCATTTTTTTCCATCTCATTTCTTTCCTTCTTCAAATTCACAAATTCTTCCAGAACAAGGTCAAGAAGATTGGCATCTGGCCATACAGCCTTACTCCCATCATTGTAATTAGTACCCGGATCTGTAATAGCCAGTGGTATTTCATATTCATAATAGTTATTCTGATAGTCAGAACCAAGTCGAATGAATGCCGAAATATCCAGACTGTCCAATTCACCTTCAAGTCCCGGAAGTGCTTCAGCATGAATGTGCATTTTCAACTTTTTGTACTGCCTGAGATCCAGCTGTACATTTTTAAAAACAGATCGTGCATCAGCATCAGGCAGTTCCTTCACTTTCAGAAGTATGGCTTGTTCATTCAATTGCGCAATCTGAGGATTGGAAGGGTCGATCACTCTATCGATTCCAGGAGGCAGTACATAATTCACCGGTTCCTTGGAAGCATTTTCCTCGATATTTACTGCTGAGACTTCGAAATCTGTTCCTCCGGATTGCTGAGTAACTACCGGTGCAGTTTCACTAATATCAAGATTATACCTTCTCCATTCTCCCCGAACAAGGTCCAATGATGCAAATCGCAATACGACTTCCTCTTCGAAACCGGTAAGCATCATTCTCATAAAGCGGATGGATTTGAAGTCTTCAATATCACCCAATTTGCTTTCCCAATCTGCCAAGGGAATCTTGAACTGATACCAGACAACAGGCTCTTCATATCCGGAGATAATTTTTTCTACACGGTCAACGATATAGTTACTACCTACCTCATTTATATCATCCGGTGTCAGATACAAATGGTATTGAAAATAGGTTTCAACAGTATTCAGCGTATTGTCATCATTAATATCTTCTATGTCGGGAGTATTTTTGTTGGCTGATGAAAACTCCTCTCCGGAATCCTCTGCTGTGGGGGAATTGTTCTCCAGGTTATTGAAATCTTTGTAACGTTCAAAGATGCCATGTGCCTGTGCATCGTGTAAATCACTCAGAAAATATTCATAGTTGTCTCCTGATGGATCGGCTTCTATTTTATCCAATATCTCCTGTGCGTCTACAATCGCTTCAATGTTATCCAGATAGGGTTTATACATTCCCCAGTCTTTCTCACCAGCATCTGACAAGCCGTCGAGTCCAATATCCTGATATTGTCGTGCTTCCGGAACAAAGGTATTTGTGTATGCCTGACGCCTGGGGATTATTCCCCAAACTGTTGAATCGACAAGAGTATTTTCATCATCAGGACCTTTTGGCAAACCCCCTTCAAAAGATTTCCTGGAATCGCGAAGTATATCTTCAGAAATTTCACCAAGGTGAATGTAGAAATCTCCTCCGGCATGATCAGGATTCTCAATAAAAGGATCCATCATCCAGAATTCAATAAACTCAATATTTGCCGTTTCAAAATCGCTGTTGCTTATATCTCTCATTACTCCTCCCCATCGTTCTGCGGGATTGTTCAACCTTCCATCGGGGTTAACATTGGCATCAAAATTATATGGGCCTCTTTCAGCAGGATAGTAAGCAAGGTTCAGTACAGAAAGATAATTCTGGCCTGGTAAATTATAGTCTTTTTTTTCAGGAAATATTTCTCTTTCTTCTATTCTTCTTGCATAATGACTTCGTAAGTCTGTATTAATTTCCTCTGTGCCCGGATTTAGGCCACTGCTTACATAAAACAAGGGATCTATGACATACCATGCAAGTTTGGCACGGCCAAAACCCGAGCGTAAGCTATCCTGATCAGCATTAAGAAATAAATTATCCCTTGGAGGGCTAGCCAGGTTCCAGTTCAGGAAAGATTTCATTTCGATTTTGGTCTGTGCTGCCTCAAAATCATCAATGTAAGCTACTCCATGTTTGCCAATTGTTTTTGCCTGTCCCGGAATGAGATGAGCAAATTCCGCCTCAACAGAAATGCTTGATAGCTGTTTGGTTTCAATAAGCGGTATTTTATCGACCAGAGTTGTGAGCAATTGACTTTCTGTTCGATACGAAGTGTTCAGCCCCCAGATGGTATTGGAAATTGGTTCATCTCCCATATTCACTTTTTCTGTAAGGGGTCTCTCCGTGAGGTTCATTATGGTTGCACCTACATTGAAATTTTCTGAAAGCCTGTAATCCAGATGAGTTCCCAGCAAAGTTTTTGTTTGAATATTAAACAATGAATTGCTTTCAAGAGATATTCGAATCGGGGTACCGGATTCAAGTAAACCCGAATTGATTATTTTCACTCGCCCGAGTGTGTAATCGACAGTATAGTCTGCTCCCTCGCTTAGTGGAGTCCCTCCTGCGGTTACCTTTACGGATCCCCTGGGAATATTCATTGCGTTGAGTTGTATATCAGAACTTGAGGCCGATTGATACTGCCCCTTAAGCGTAAATTTATTCTTCTCGGCAATCTGTTCAGCTTTTGTCCTGGTGGAATCATACAATTCCTGAAAAACAAACTTATCTGCTGTTCTGTTTTTTAATATGTCGTTTGAGTCGTCCGTGATTTTCTTTCGGAGATCCGAACCAAAGGGTTCAAGGATGGGAAAGTAAACTCTGCCATTTCTTGAGTTGATGGTAAGACCTTCAATAAAATCGAATTGCCCGTCAGCATTTGATTCATTTCTTGAATCAAGATTATCAAGTTCCAGCACTTTTAATAAAGGTTTCTCTTGCACATTCGCCGACATAGCAGTTGTATCGGTTACAGAAAGGTAATTCACAGGGATTCCTGTTTTATCGTCACGATACAAAACATTTAAAATAAACCCACTACGATTTACCTGGTAAGCCCCGATAGCGTATACGTTCTTCATCATGAGATCCCAGGATGGGTATTTTGGCGATGGTGTTGTTCCTTTCAACATTTTTACAATCAACACATTACTGCCATCAATATCTGAAGCTAATTCCCCGACTTTATAAATCTTACCCCTGTAGGTATAAGTATATGAAACAGCCAGAATTTCATCGTTTCGCAGGGGAGAGTTTAACGATATGTAACCAAGTTCTTTATTAACAGTAAATTCCCTGTCTGACAGTGGACGGGCACTTTCCATTTTAATGTAATCCCGTCCGGTCTCAAATTCATCACCCGAAAAAGCTTCAATGGCACCATCCAGGGTGCTGATATTTCTCATGGCTGCTTCATACTTCAATAATTCGCCATAAAGAGTATTACTGGAATTGCTTGCCGGCTGATTTCTGCCTCTGCCGGAATTAATTACCGATTCGGCGTAATAATTTGGTTCTCCGTCCGGATTCAATCCCTCTCCAAGATCCATAAACGCGACAATATTTTTCGCTTCAGAAAAATCATTCTGCTTATTTACCACCCACACTTCAATTTGTTGTATCTGAACCTGCGATTCAACATATGGCATATTTTCAAGCCATTTGTTATAGTTATCGCGGAAAAAATGTGAAAGGAAAAAATGTCGGTTCACATCATAGGCGTCAGCATCAATTTCGAATTCGGAAACCTGTGCTCCTCCCTGCACATTAACAGACGAGGATTCCCCTCGCTGGTGACTTATTACACTGGTCACTGTAAGACGTCCGAACTGCAATTCAGTTTTTAGGCCGAATAAGCTCTGGCTTCCTGTTATGAGTGTACCAGGAAGTGTAAATGATACATCACCAGCTTCAATTTTTTTAATTATTTCATCCTCTTTGCCTGAATACTCAAGTTTTGTTTTATTTTCAAAGGCAAAAGTTGCTTCGGTATTATAACTTAATCCAACTTCCATTTTATCACCAATGGAGCCGGTTACATTCATCATTATTTTTTCTTTAAAAATGAACGATCCATTACGTCTGTTTCTTACCGGAAGCAAAGGATTATCGTTTTTTGAAATGCTATATCCAAAAATGAGTTCCGCGCTTCCCTGGGGATTGATGCTGATAACGTCCGTTCCAAAAACCTTTTCTACGGCCTGGTTATTCAGCCGGAGGTTCTTCATGAACGCAGGTCCCGCTCCTGATTCTTCACGTGATTTTTCCCGCCAATAGTCCATTTCCGACTTTCTTGCTTCATATTGTCTATATTCATTCAGCGGCATGGAAGTAGGCGTTCTGTAATGGAGTTCTCCTATTTTTTCAGATAAGACATACCGCCCGGTTACGGGATCATAGACAATGGTCTGCTCAATATTCGAAGGGGGCCTGAGCAACATGGGAGAAATGATACCAGAAGTAGAAAATGGATAATTGTTATCTTGAATGGGGTACCTAAGATGATATTTGCTGGTGGTATCTGATAAATTTTGAGCAATAACTCCTTGTATCGGGAAAATTATATACAGGAATAACAGGATGAAAGACACCACAAGTCTGCCTTCAGTGTAAAATGTATATTTCGTTCTTCCTCGTCTTATGTACACTTAGAAACAAATTAATACTACAACAGCTTCAAAGCCTGTTTAATCAATTCTTCAACAGGCAATGAACTTTCTCCTGCCAACAATTTATCGATTACTTTTTCTGCGTATTTCCTTGAAAAACCAAGGATCTCCAGTGCAGATAACGCTTCTTTTTTTATTGTATTGTCTGCTAGTTTGAATATTTGAGAAATATCTGATGATTTATCAATTTTATCTTTCAGGTCCACAATTATTCGTTGGGCCGATTTGGCTCCTATTCCTTTAACACTTTTTAATAACTCAACATCCCCTGTTGCTATGGCCTGCCTTACTTCATCAGAATTCATTGAGGATAGGATCATACGGGCTGTATTTGCGCCAACACCAGATACAGAAATTAATTTCCTGAAAATGTCCCGTTCATCCTTGCTGGTAAATCCAAACAGCAAATGTGCATCTTCTCTTATCACTTCATGCACATACATTTGACAAGTACTTAGATCCTGCAATTGTGAAAAACTCTGAAGAGAGATGTTCAATTCATACCCTAAACCATTTAATTCCAATAACAGTGTAGTTGGAGTTAATTCAGCTATTTCTCCCTTTATAAAATCAAGCATGCTTATTTATCAAGATTCCGGTTAATATTTTATAATTACAATTCGGAAACATCGTAAGATTTCAACGGATTGGAAGTAAGTTCTTTATAATTATTTCTGGCTTTAAATATATCGCATGCAAGATAAATAGCTTTTCTGAATGAATCAGGTGAAGCTTCTCCTTTACCGGTAATCTCATAAGCTGTCCCATGAGCAGGCGAAGTTCTGACTACAGATAATCCTGCAGTGAAATTAACTCCATCACCAGATGAAATAGATTTGAAAGGTATGAGCCCCTGATCATGATACATGGCAAGAATACCATCGTATTTTGAATACGAATGAGACCCGAAGAATCCGTCCGCAGAAAAAGGCCCGAAAGCCAGAATATTTTCCTCACGGGCTGTATCAATAGCCGGTATGATCTCTTTTATTTCATCCTCTCCTATAAGTCCCTTATCACCTGCATGGGGATTAAGCCCAAGTACTGCAATACGTGGTTTTCTGCAACCAAAATCAGTGATTAATGAATTGTTCATAATCCTGAGTTTACTAAGTATCGCATCCCTTGTAATAAATTCGGCAACCTTTGATAAAGGAATATGGCCCGTAACAACTCCTACCTTATAAAAATCGTTGATCATAAACATCAATGCGCCACTTGATTTAAAGCGGTTTTCCAAAAACTCAGTATGTCCTGCAAAAGAAAATTTTTCTGATTGTGTATTGTGCTTATTAATAGGCCCGGTTACCATCACATCTATTTTCTGATCAGCAAGATCCTGGGTGGCTATTTCCAGAGCCTGAGATGAGGCTAAACCTGCAATCTGTGTGGATTTTCCCAGTTCAACACGAATCTCTTCATCTACGCAGCTGATGATGTTTGCCCTCTTTGGATTCGCTTCATTCGCTGATTTGATGTTATTGAAACTGAAATTATCAATATTCAGTGCTTTACGATGATAGGCCGCCACCTTGGGAGAACCATAGACAACAGGTATACAAAAATCCAAAATCCTGTTGTCCATTAAAGATTTTATGATTACCTCGTAGCTTATGCTGTTTATATCCCCATGAGTAATGCCAACTACAACCTTATTGTGCTTCATTTTAACCTTGTTTTTGCTTTCAAGAAGCTGTTCTGATTTAGCTCTTATCTAAATCTTTTCCGATCCATGAAAATTTGGCTAAAAATAGTAATTCTAAACGAGATATTTACGGAAAGAATTCAGTGCCTTCAGAAAGAGTTGTTCACTTTATGGCTTATTGCTGAAATAATCTCTGGTAATAACCTTTTTCAGTTCCCGTTCAAGAATAAGATGTGTAATGACATCATGAACCGGCAAATTATTCATTTCATAAATTCCTTTTTCGATTGCATTTTCATTGATGTCAATACTATACAGAACAGAATATAATCCGGATAAATTATCATGTAGCATCTCCTGAACAATAGGAGACAATTGATCAAATAAGGTATTGTACGCTATATTAA
>CAYQDZ010000013.1:0-27555 GCA_964416375.1 uncultured Bacteroidales bacterium | reverse complement strand
TTCATTGTTTTTCGCATAGTTGTGCCCTCTTATTATATCATCTATTGCACCACAATCGCCTGTAACATAACCGTCTAAACCATAGGTTTTTCTGGCGATTGTATCAACCAGGTATTTACTGGTTGATACCGGTACACCATTAACTGCACTGTAAGCGGTCATAATTGATGGGAGATTATAATCTCTGATAAGTGTTCTGTAGGGAAGCAGGTAATATTCCCGCATGTCCCTGTCGTCCATATTGGCGCTTCCGCTGTGACGATTGAATTCTGTATTGTTGGCAAAGAAATGTTTACCACACGGTACGGCTTTCAGGTAATGTGGGTCATCGCCCATCAATCCCTGGATAAATCCTTTTCCAATCTGCGAAACCAGGAAGGGGTCTTCTCCGAATGTTTCTGCGGTTCTTCCCCACCTAGGGTCACGGGCAGGTTCAATAACCGGTGACCAGTATGTAAGCGTGAAAATCAAATCGTGGTTAAAACCTCTTGCTTCGTCGGAGATCACGGAGGTTTCACGTTTTATTAATTCGGGGTCCCATGTGGATCCAACAGCAACACTGTTTGGAAAAGAGGTTGCAGTCATTCCGCTGTTATTATTTCTACCCATAATTCCGTGCAAAGCCTCGCCCCAAAAATTGTAGGCATTTATACCCAACCGTGGAATAGGTTGCATGGTATTACCCAACTGGCTTTGTTTTTCTTCGGGGGTCATTCTCGAAATCAGGTCAGCGGCTCTCTCCTTAAAAGAATATGAAGTATTCAGGTATATTGGCAGTTTTGGAAGCTGACGTTCAGTGCTGTCCGTCTTAAATGCAAAGAGAAAAATTATGAGCAGAATTCCAACAAGACCAACAAGGACTTTCTTTATTTTCAGAGTTTTCATAGTACAATAAATAATATTTAAGCGAGGGATTACCATGAAGTTCAACAACCTTTTAATAAGAATATAGGGTTATTATTTCATTGTATATTTTTGCTACATGTTACTGAATAGTCACTTTTGCCATTTTTAAAACCTTGTTATCTGAGCTATTCCCATAATATACTTCATATTCACCGGCTGTTATGGTAATCTTTCGCTGGCTCCAGTCATAGAATTCGAAAGTTGAAGAAGGAAGCTCTATATCGGTACGGTCGCCCCTTTTGAACCCGGGATATGAAACCGGCATTTCTTTTCCTTCAAGCTTACTGGAAAGGCCTCCCACAA
Organism: uncultured Bacteroidales bacterium; assembly: GCA_964416375.1. Classification (GTDB taxonomy): domain Bacteria; phylum Bacteroidota; class Bacteroidia; order Bacteroidales; family UBA10428; genus UBA10428. The sequence goes on along the minus strand of CAYQDZ010000013.1, from coordinate 26,346 downwards.
ACACTACCAGATCAATGCCCTTAAGTTTTTTAATCAGGTTGGTATAATCCACATCCACCTCTTTACCAAAGTCAAATTCAATATTTGCCTGCCAATTGTTCAATTGTGCAAAGAGTATCTCAATTTTGTATTTCTTGCCTGCTTCAACCTTGAAAGGAATTCGGGAAGGTAAGGTGCGCCAATTTTGATACTTTTTAATAGATTCATCATTTACCAACAATTCAAAAAAACCGGTAGCCCCACATTTGAATACGAGTTCTTCGCTCACCAATGGAGTGAACTCTGTTTCATATTTGGCAGAGAAACCTTTATTCAGAATTGTTTGCAATATTGATTTCATAATTCTTGTATCATGTTTATAGTATTGGTTCTAAGCATGCCGCAAAACCGCCCCTTCGAAGCAGTTTGACATTTATTGAACTGGTACTATCTACTACCGTATATTCAGTCCTGAAATCTTTATCGTGTTCTCCATCAGCTATCAAGGTAAGTTTATATTTCATTCCATCCTGCAAGAAATCAAAATTCAAATTCTGGATTTTTTCTTTATCTTCTGAGTTTAAACCACCAACATACCAATCATTAGCCTTTTTTCTAGCTAGTATAATGTAGCGTCCGGGATACCCGTCGAGTAGTTTTGTGTCATCCCAGGCACAGGGCACTTCCTTTAGGAATGTCCTGGGCGCGTATGGTAATGAGTAATAACCTTCTGGCCTGTCTGCCATATGTTGAAATCCCGATTCAAATACTACACTCAAAGCCAGTTCATGCCCATAGGATGTAATATGCGGGAACTGTGAGTTGGTGAATGTTACAGGAGTATAGTCCATAGAACCTACCACATTTCTTGTAAAAGGTAAAATTGTATTATGTTCAGGAGCTGCCATGGTAAATTCAGGACCATTGTTGTACCACTCTGCTCCACGAACACCCTCGTAAGTCATAAGATGTGGGTAAGTACGTTCCCAACCGCGGGGTACAAGGCAACCGTGAAAATATACCATCATTTCAAATTGTGCAGCATCTTCCAGAATATCAAGATAATAGTCGATCATATACTGTTTTTCGCTTAGGAAGAAGTCTATTTTCACTCCGGCAAACCCCATTTTTTTTAATTTGGTGAACTCTTCCACACGGTTTTCATGAGTTTTCATGCGGTCTACGGGAGTGGCCGTAATCCATTTAAACATACTCGAATTATACCATATTAAAGGTTTAACCCCTTTAGAAAGGATATATTTGGCAGCGTCTTCCACATTGCCACCATTCTCCATGGCATCCCATTCCCAGTCGAGCAAGGTGTAAGGCCAGTTCATGGCAGCAGCTAAATCGGCAAACTCACATACTATTTTAAAGTCTTTGGTACCATGGTTGCTCGACCAATAGTTCCAAGAAACTGCACCCGGTTTAATCCAATCGGTTTTGGTTAGTTTAGAAGGTGTGGAAACATCATAAACCAGGGTTGATTCAACAATATCCGCCAGGCTACCCATAATAATTACCCTCCATGGTGACTTCCAGGGAAGAGTAATGGTTGGCAGTGCTTCACCTTCCCCTTCATGGGAATAGGGAAGAGTTACTTTGTACCCTGACTTATTTTCAATGTTACTTAGTTTTGTAGCACAATAACTCCGGTCCACGTCAGCTTCATGGATCAGATACCAGCAGGCAGTATCGGCTGAACTAAAGAGTGCCGGATAACACCAGTTCTGTTGAACACTGTCATTATTCATATTGTGGTAGAGCCCTTCGTTTGAAAGATCAAATTTTTCCAGCCATCGCTTGGAACTATCAGGGATGGTATAAGAAGTGAGTTCATCTTTCACAATGTAGGAGCCTTCCTTGTCAGGGAATTCATATCGAAACGCTATTCCATCGTTGTAAGCCTTGATAATAATATTCAACTTAGCTTTACTTGTGTTTTCGAATGAAACGACAACTTCGTTAGCCGAGTTGCTGCATTTAGCTTGCTTGCCATGCAAAACAGTATATTGTTCGGTTATAGGAATAACTTTACCTGCTTTAAGAAATTTAAGGTCTTTTGAGAATTCCTGATCACTACGGGAAAGACCTAAAGCTATTTGTGGAATGGCTTCGCAGGTTTTACCATCGCTTAAATAGTTTATTTTTAGAAACCATTGGCCAATATCCTCACTTTTTGTATTGTATAGTCCAATTTTTATCTTTTGATTTGGCGATATTATGGTTGCTTTTTGCGCAAAAGCTGCAAAACTGCTCAGGAAAATAAGCCCTGTTATTATCTTACATTTTTTCATTAAACTAATTTATGTTTATGGTAGTGTATGAAAAATTAAAGAGTATTTTATTTAAATAAGAGCTGCGCATAATTGTAGAGATTGTTCCTCCAAACTGGCCAGGTATGACCACCAGGGTATTCGCTATAAGTGTAATTTATTTTCATTTCATTGAATTTCGAGAGCATGATTTGACAATTTTTGTATGCAATATCCTCTTTCCCGCCCATTGCAATCCATAATTGCATTAAGTTATTGTTGATTTGTTCAACATTGTTTTTCATAAAATCATATTGTTTGTTTGCAAGGTCATTTTGCATTGGTTGTATCCAACCTGAGCTAAAAACACCCAAATAGGAAAACATATCAGTATTGTTTATGCCCGCATATAGTGTCTGGATACCTCCCATTGATAGGCCTGCAAGGGCACGATTTTTTGAATCGGTCTTAACCCGGTAGTTTTTCTCTACAAAAGGGATTATACTTTGTTTCAATTCAGTTTCAAACACTTTCAAAACATCTTCACCAAATGCATGTAAGGGCATATTTCCATCGGGCATAACAATAATCATAGGGACAGCTTTTTTTTCGGCAATCAGATTGTCAATTATCAGATCGGCTTTGCCTTGTGTAGCCCAACCACGTTGGTCTTCACCACCTCCATGTAATATGTAAAGTACAGGATACTTTTCAGTGGAATTTTCATCGTAACCAGCCGGAGTATAAACATAAAACTGACGCCAGGAATTCAAAACATTTGAATAGTAACGGTTAATCCTAATATCTCCGTGAGAGATATTTCTTACTGCATAATATTCATCACCCTTAAATGGTACTTCGAAACCGCTTGCCATGCGTCCCATACCATAGTAGGTTTCACTGGCAGGATCGCAAACAGCAAGACCATCTATTATTATTGAATAGTAATGGAAACCTTCGCTCAGAGAATCTGTAGTTACTTCCCAGACACCTTCGCTATTTTTCACCATGTCATATTTTTTACCTAAATCGAGCTGTACTTTTTGTGCTTCAGGAGCTTTTAAGTGAAAAACAGCACGCCCATCAATCAGCATCTGCGGATAATCTGCACTGCGAATATTGGATGAAGCAGGTGTTCCCAACTCATTGTATTTAGAGAAGCTTGACACATCAATTGGTTTAAACAACAATTGAGAGAACATATAAAGGCCATTCTTCCATACTTTAAACTCGTGATAACCCGGTTCAACAAAATATATATGGTCAACATTATTTTTCAACATGTAATCATGGGTGCGACGGCTGAATGTGATCAGTCTATCCCTGTCACCACAAGAAATCCAGAGTAATTTCAACTTCTTCTTTGCTTCATCAGGATTAGGAAGTAATTGCTCGGGTACCTTAGTATTGGGAGCAGATGAAAAACCACCGATCCATGCAAACTTGTCGAGCTTACCCAGCCCGAAGTTCAAAGATTGCCCTCCACCCATAGATAAACCTGCAATAGCGCGATGTTCACTGTCTTTAAATACTGGATATTTTTTTTCTATGAACGGAATCAGATCATTAAGTAGATCCTGCTCAAAGGTGGCAAATGCTTGTACTTTTGTACTATCGAAAATATTGCCAATAGGCCTGTCATCTTTCATAGCACGACCATTGGGCAAAACTACGATCATGGGTTCAATTTTATTTTCAGCATAGAGATTATCAAGAATAACTTCCGGATGACCTCCTTGAAGCCATTCCTTTTCATCTCCGCCAATACCATGCAATAAATAGAATACAGGGTATTTTTTGTCTTTTGAATAACCAGGAGGAGTGTAAATAAGCGCCTTTCGGTTTGTTCCGACTGTTTTTGATTTATAGACAATCGTATCAATTTCCCCATGTGGAATATTTGAGCGCACAATGTCGAAGCCCGGTGATGCCTGTTTTACAATATTTTGTGAATGAACACTAAGGCTAAAAATCAATAATAGAAAAATAGATAATAGAAGTTGTTTCATTTTAAAATTTAATTAGTCAGTTGTTTGATAGTCGGTATATAGCTGTATTTTGAATTTGACAGTATTATTGTTTTATGATTTCAATTACATCTCCCTTTTGTGTTGAAATGTCATACTCGTAAACTTTCTTCAGCTGAAAAGGGGGATGAAAAACATTAGAATGTATCAAAGGAGTTTTAATGTCCGAAACATCAAAAAAGGAATTGGGATTTTGACCAGTTGCTTCTTTAAGGCCTCTGCCTTTTAACGGAAAGTAGGAACGTATTCTGCAATTTCCACCTATGATGGATTTTACTGTTGCCTTCACCAATTCGTTGTTTCCCCATTGAATATCTACTTCAAAACCACCCCTTGCTTTCAATCCCTCTACACTGCCATCCTTCCAGACAGATGGCAAAGCAGGTAAAAGATGAATGGCCCCATCCTGGCTCTGCAACAGCATTTCAGCAATACCTGATGTACAACCAAAATTACCATCAATCTGGAATGGTGGGTGCGCATCGAAAAGATTCGGATAGGTGCCGCCACTTCCACCCCAAGCAGCCTGAGGAGCTGGTTTTAGCTGAGCTAAAATAAGTTTATAAGCATGGTCGCCATCGAGTAAGCGTGCCCACCAGTTTACTTTCCAACCCATCGACCAACCTGTAGATTCGTCGCCACGTGCAACCAATGAAGTTCTCGCTGCTGAAAATAATTCAGGATTATGGTAAGGTGAAATCTGGTTTGATGGAAATAAACCATATAAATGTGAAACATGGCGATGTTTATCTGTCGGATCGTCCCAATCAGACATCCATTCCTGCAACTGACCCCAGTTACCAATCTGCATTGGAGGCAAACGTTTTAAAGCTTCGTTTATTTTCGATACCAATTCTTTGTCGGTATTTAGTATTTCTGCTGACTTGATTGTTATTGAGAAGATATCGAAAACCAACTGGTTATCCATTGTTGTACCTGCTGCTATTGTTGAGCCTTTTTGACCCTTTGGCTCATTTTCAGGAGAAACTGACGGACAAACCACAAACCACTTGTTCTGTGGTTCTTCTGTAAGAAAATCGAGGAAAAACAAAGCAGCGTCTTTAATAACAGGATAAACCGATTTGAGGTATTCCTTATCTCCGCTGAATTCATATTTACCATACAAATGCTGCGAGAGCCAGGCGCTGCCCATGGGCCACATACCCCAATACGATCCGTCGATCGGGCCATTGATGCGCCAAATGTCAGTATTGTGGTGCAATACCCATCCCCGGGCTCCATACATATCTTTTGCTGTTTGTTTTCCAGTCTGTGATAGTTCCCGTACCATCTGAATTAAGGGCTCGTTCAACTCGGTGAGGTTAGTAATCTCTGATGGCCAGTAATTCATTTCGGTGTTGATGTTTACCGTATATTTACTATCCCAGGGAGGATTAAGCTGGTTGTTCCATATACCCTGCAAGTTGGCAGGCTGACCTCCAGGCCTCGATGATGAAATTAATAAGTAACGACCAAACTGAAAATACAAAGCTACAAGTTGTGGGTCATTCCCTTTGGAAAATTGTTCAATGCGTTTATCGGTAGGATTTTTAACTGAATCCGTTACACCAAGCTTGAGGTCAACTCTTTTAAAATAGCTTTGATAATCGGCAATATGGTCTTTTAAAGCTTGATCGTAATCCTTTTTCAGGGCATTCTGAAGATATGCGTTTACTCTTTCATCTGTGTTACCGCTAATATCGTTGTAATTATTAAAGTTGGTTGCAATTGAAATATAAAGAGTAGCCATATCAGCCTTGCTCACATTAAGTGAAGTATCAGTTGCAGACACAGAACCCCCGGAAGTTACGATTTTAACTTTTGCGATGAATTGTACCGAGCCTATAATGCCCTCCTGATCGCTTGTAACACCTGATAAGATAAGCTCGCTATTGCCATTAGACTTCACTTTACAGGTTGGGACATTATCTTTTGCTGTTGGTCTGTCCATGGTTGCTGAAAAATTTATTGAACCAGCTTTATCAGCAGAAATTCGGGCTATTATTACCTGGTCCGGAAATGAAGAAAACACTTGGGTTGTGAAACTAACCCCATTCTGACTATAATGAGACGACACCACAGCGTTTTCAATATCCAGTTCACGATAGTAATTAAAATAATTATCGTGTCCAGGAAAGTTAAGCTTAAGGTTACCAACGGTTTGGTAAGACATCCCTTGCGAAGTTTTACTGATGAATTTCTGATTTACCAATTCCTGGGCTTCATTGTATTTACCTTCAAAAATTAGTTGTCGAACTTCTGTTAATGCTTTCTTAGCATCAGGATTATCGTTGCGGTTAGGTTGGCCAGCCCAAACAGTGTTTTCGTTTAACTGAATTACTTCATAGCGAGGATCGCCAAATACCATAGCTCCAAGACGTCCGTTTCCTACAGGAAGTGCTTCGTTCCAATTACCTGCAGGTTTATTATACCACAATTTAAGAGTTTCACTCTGCTGGGCTTCTATAATTTGCAACGAGAATAGAATAGCTAAATACAAGGAAATTTTTAAAGTCTTTTTCATTCTAGTTCTTTTATGAATTAGATTTTGTTAGATACAAATTCAGGTATTCTTAGTATTTTATTATTTTGCTATGCAAATATTTTTGACCATTATATTCTTAAATTTATTATTTAATCGTTAGTGCTATTTTTTCATTCCTGCTTTTATCTGGGTAAATGAGTGAGGAGGAAAAACAAACGATAGTTTACTTTTATCAGTTTTTATTTCCTTTTTCACAGGTATATACTGGTCCTTTTTGTCAATTGAAAAGATTTCGGTGAGTGAATCACTGGTGATTACAGTTGCTTCCGCTTTCCCAGAAAACTCACCTGAAATTGAATTGATTTCAGTTGTAAAGGTCTTGTCCTGATGTCTGTTTACTACATTAATAAAAACAGTATTGGCTTCTTCATTGTAAACTGTAGTAACATCAAGGAACGGAATCCCTTTATATTTTTCTGTATTGAATGTATCACATTTTACCCAGGTGTCGATCGAATTACCCAGGCAATTGTTTGAAAATGATTTGAAGAGATAAAATAAAGGAGTTTTATAGGTTCCTTTATTCCAATCATTACCTAAAAGAGAAGTCATCATGGTGAAATTCGTCATTTTAACCACATCGGCATGACGAACAAAAGAATTCAGGCATTGAGCGATAGGTAATACCGAAAGAAGGTTGTTCCCAAAAGTTCCCCACTCATCAAATGAAATATAGATTGGGTTTTTAAAGTCTTTCATAACTCTTATCTGTTCAATTTCAGCGGCAGGTATTTTAATCTTTTCTTCAAACTCCATTGCCCTCTGTCCCATGTAGGTATAATAGTCGGGCATACTTCCCCAGCTCCAATAACCGTGAATGGAAATATAGTCAACAAGATCTCCAAGCCCTGTCAGTACTTTACGGTTCCATTCGATCCATTGTCCAGTGCTTTCGTAATATGACGAACCGCATGCAACAAATTTTATGGAATGATCAACTGATCGCATGGCTTTGGCAGCCTCCCTGGCAATCTTTACATAATCCTCGGCATTTTTATAGCCCAGTTCCCACGGAGAACCGTCTACTTCATTTCCAAGGTCCCAAATCTTGACATTATATGGTTCTTTGTGTCCGTTTTTAGCACGCAGGTCTGAGTAATATGTCCCTCCTTTATAATTACAATATTCAACCCAGTAGTGCGCATCATCTATGATGCCCAGGCCCAGGTTCACGCATATTATATTTTCACTTCCGATTGCTTTGTTCAATGCAATCCATTCATCTGTTCCCACATGGTTATTTTCGTATCCACCCCAAGCAAGATTGATACGAACCGGACGTTGCTCCTTCGGCCCAATACCATCCTGCCAGTTGTAACCCATCACAAAATTACCACCGGGCCAGCGCATATTGGTAACTTTAAGTTCCTTCATGGCATCAATATAGTCTTTTCTAAACCCATCTTCATTGGCCAGCGGGGATGCCGGATCGTACAAATTACCATAAACCGTATTGAAGTCAACTGAATCAGGTAAACCAAGCCTCTTTCCATTAAAATGGATCGGTTCCATGAATACTCCATAAATCTTTGGGTCAATTTCTGATATTTTCCTTTCAACATCAATTTTAATTTGTGCTGTTTGGGCGCCTAGTAAAAAAGGGAAAGCCGCCAATAATGTAAAATATTCTCTTTTCATAATAGTATATTGAGTTTTTTAAACCTTGGCTAACGGGTTACTAATTAGAGTTGGCTGATATTTCCAGAATACTTACTTGTTAGATCGTTAAAATTTTTATTAAATATACAATCTTAAAATAAATTACTGACCCCAAGCTCACTTAAATTGATATCAAAAATATGGTGAGTATGTTATTGACCACAAATAATCAATAACAAACTCACTCAGAATAAAATCCTATCTTACCAGCCTGGATTTTGTATTATTGATCCTTCATTCTTATTAATTTCATCCGTTGCTATGGGGAGAAGATACATATGCTCTTCGAAAATTCTTTGAAGCAATATTACCTCCCTATAGCTCTTTTCTTCAGTTGTAACATCTTTAATAATATCCAAGCCCATAATCGGCCTGTTCTCAACATCCATGGCTATTTTCCATCTTCTCACATCAAAATACCGATGCGATTCAAATGCCAATTCAATTCTCCTTTCATTGTATAGCCTGGTTCTCAGGTCTTCTCCAGTTACTGATGCGGGTATTGGAGGCATACCAACCCGTTCCCTTACTTTTGAAATATACTCTCTACAAACGTCTTCATCGCCTAATTCAAATTTTGCCTCTGCATAGTTCAGGTAAACTTCAGCTAAACGGAAGTATATCCATGGATTTACATCAAAATCCTGCCAACTCATGGGTACATCTTCATTTGGCATAAACTTCTTAAGCATATAATTTGAACGAGGATTGTCGCCACTTTGCTTATAGGAATCAAAGCCAAACGTTGCACCGTCAGAGGATATCCACATTTGCATGGTATCGCCGCGAAATATGGTTCCATCATGTGTCACCGTGGCATCGAAACGGGGATCACGGTTTGCCCATGGGTGATCCGGATCGTAGCCTGAAGCCGGGTTTATTGTCTTTTCTCCATCGGCCCATATGAAAGGAGGCTCTCCGTTTATCATATCATAGTCGTTCACAAGATTCTGTGAAGGACCGTTGCTTCCCCACCAACCTCCGTATGAACCCCATCGGCGACCAAGATTGTTCATTGATGACTGATGACCATTTGTAACTGTAAAGTTCCTGGTAAAGATTAATTCGTTATTCTCCGATCCACTCGGCAGAATAAAAGCTTCTCTGTAATCAGGATATAAGGAATAGTCACTGTTCAATAAAGCTTCCGCTGCATCGGCAGCTTTTTGCCATTTATTAATATCGTTAGTAGGGCTGAAAAGAGGCGATGCAGCATATAACAATACACGTGAACGTAAAGCTTTACAGGCATCCTGAGTTGCCCGGCCAAAGTCTGCATCGGTTGAAGCATATTTTTCCGGTAAAACAGCCATAGCTTCATCCAGATCCGCCTCAATAAATTCGACACATTCATCAAAGGTAGCCCTGGTAAAAGTTACCTCTCCGAGGTCATAGGGTTGATCAACGATTGGAACTCCATTGAATCTTTCGATAAGATTGAAATAGATGAATGCCCTTAAAAATTTTGCTTCAGCCATAAGTTGTTCCTTCCCCACAAATTCAAAGGAGGTCTCTTCCATTTTATCAAGGAATACATTAATTCTTCTGACGTATTCAAAGCCCCTATTCCAATAATACAGGTATCCTCCCCACATATCACCCGAACCTACTTCGGTTATGTTATCGGCCGTATATCCACTTACAAGAATTCCTGCACCCCAACCACCAGGCGCAGAGTTATATGCCTCATCGGTATATTTGGAATACATATGAATGTAGAAGCCATGTGGAATACCGTTATATAAAGAATTAGAATAGGCCCTGATCAGGCTCTCATCGTTCCATACCGCATCATCAGCAATTCTGTCTTTGGCTGTAATATCCAATATATCATCACTGCACGAAATGCATGATAATATAATTACTGTTATTAATAGTATATTTTTCATAGTTGTTTCTTTAGAATTTTACATTTAGTCCCATGTTGATTATGCGCTGTTGTGGATAATAAACAAATTCTCCACTTAACTCAGGATCGGACCATTTTATTTCTTTCGACCAGGTAAGCAGATTTATTCCGTTCACATAAAACCGGAAATCTTTCACTTTGAGTTTTGAAGTTATTTTTTCCGGTAATGAGTAGCCTAACTCAAGCGTTTTAAGACGGATAAATGTGGCATCGTATAAAAAGAATGTGGATCCTCCGGGTTCGAAGAAATCTGACCTGGGCATGGTTCCATCCGGATTATCAACAGTCCAGCGGTCTTCCGCCCTCTCTACAACAGCGTTATCAAACGCAGAATTTCCCAATTTAGTAAATGCCCCGTCATAATTGTAAGCATTGGTTTGTCCCTGGAAGAAAACGTTTAAATCAAAATTTCGGTATAGAATATTAAAAGTCAATCCAAATACATACTCAGGTGTTGCAGTGTAATCGAATCTATAACGATCCTGTCCATTTATTATTGAATCGCCGTTTAAATCGATGATTTTAACATCCCCTAGCTTAGAGCCCGAGGCATGAGGATAGGCGTCAAGTTCTTCCTGCGTGTTGAAAATTCCATCTGCCTTATAATATAACCCAGCTCCAATAGGATGTCCGGTTTGATTTTGATAGGGCTCGTTTCGTGGTGTTTCATCCATGAATATGACTTCGCTTCTGACAAAAGCCACATTTGCTGCGATATTGTAAACAAATTTATTTTTGGAATTCTTATGATTAAGTACTAGCTCATAACCATGGTTATTTACTTTGCCGATATTTTCACTTGGTAAATCAGAAAAGCCATAAATACTTGCAATAGAGAGCTCCCGCTTGGCTAATATATTGGTTCGATTTTCCTTAAAGAATATCAGTTCCATACCCAGTAAATTGTTCCACAGGGTAGTTTCTAACCCCACATCTGTTTTTTCGCTGACCTCCCAGGTAATATTGGGATTAGGCAAGGTATTGGCATAAATACCCGGCACATCGCTTGTGCCAAATACATAATTGTCGCCAAATGAGAATGACTGTAAGTATTGATATGGATCCACACGATCGTTACCAACTTTTCCATAAGAGGCTCTCAGTTTTAATTGGGTTATGAAAGAAAGGTTATCGCGTATAAATGATTCTTCCGAAAGGCGCCATCCGGCAGAAACTCCCGGAAAAAAACCATATCGTTCACCCTCGGGGAAAATTTGGGAACCATCGTAGCGGAACAAAAATTCAACTAAGTATTTGGAGCTATAATCGTAATTAAAGCGCCCAAAATAGTTATTGTATGCTGTGGCTGAAGATGTTCCGGAATTGTTTTTATCTTCCGGGTCAGTACTTCCTGCGTCTATTTGATCGATTGCAGAACTAACAAAGTTTTTCCGGTATGCCTGAGTAGACTGTACAGTGTTCTTTTGTTGCTCCTGTCCTAGCATGGCAGCCACATGATGCTTTTCAAAAGTCCTGTCATAGACAATTTTTATATTATACATCATGGTGGTCCATTTTCGGTAGGTGTCCCATAATTCAACAGTTGATGCGCCTGTTCCCTGTGTTTTATCATATTCCCCTGTATTGACATTATATTCATGATAATAATAGGGGAGACTGAATCTTTTTTCAAATTGGTTCCTGATATCGTAATTGAATGATCCATCAATCTTTAAACCTTTCACAAACGGAATTTTATAGGATGCCGTGAAGGTAGAATAAATAGGAAAATCTTCAATTTTATCGGTACCCCTCTGATCAAGTAAAAGTGGATTTTCACCAAGGCGGCCAGGAGCAATTAATCCATTAGGATAAGTAGCAGTTAAGGTAGGATTGGAATGTAGGATATTAACGAAATTCACCACTGTACCAACTGTCGAATACGTTTTATCATTAAGAATTGTATATATATTAGCGCCAACAGATAAATTTTTGGTTATATTAACATCGATTTTTGAGCGCATATTGTATTGCTGATATTCAGTTGGATTGTGTTCAAAATTCCCATCCTGGTATAGTGTACCAAATGAAAACAGATACCTAACTGCTTCTGTTCCCCCATTCACTTGCAAATTCATGCGCTTCACCATTGAGCGTGGTTTCAGTACTTCTCCTACCCAGTCTGTATTAGGGTATAAAACCGGATCTGAACCATCGCGAAAACTCTGAATGGCTTCATCTGAATAGAAGGGTACGTAAGCATCATCCGTACGCCAACCCTTTCTGTACCAATCAGCTTCGTTAAAGGCTTCAGCATAGGTGGCAGCATCTAACATTTCCGGAATCTTGGTAGGGCTTTGAATGGCATAATTATAGGAGAAATCAAAAACAGGTTTGCCTATAGTTCCTGTTTTTGTGGTAATAATAATAACTCCATTGGCTGCACGTGCTCCGTAGATAGCTGCTGAAGCATCTTTTAATACTGAAATGCTTTCTATTTCATCGGGATTTAGCCTACTCATTAAATCACGCTGCACACCATCCACTATAATGAGTGGCGCATTTGAATTCCAGAATTTGTCAGGATCATCATCATCTGTATATGCGAAAGTACCTGCTCCCCGGATTAATATGTTGGGATCATCCCTTCCTGGTTCTCCGGAACGTTGACTAATTGTCAACCCGGGTAATTTACCTGCAAGGGAACTGGTAACATTAGGCATAGGATTCTTCTTCACATCTTTACCAGAAATATTTGCAATTGATCCGGTTAAGGTTTCCTTTTTCCGAACTCCATACCCAACAACTACAACATCGGTTAATTCCGTAATACTTTGGATAAGTTGAACATTAATCTCTGTTTGGCCACCAACCATAATATCTTCACTTAGGTAACCTATATAAGAGAAGTTAAGCGTGTTATCTTCACTGACTTCGATCTGATACTCTCCATCAGCATTCGTGATAGTTCCAATAGTAGTACCTTGAATTACAACATTTACCCCTATCATGGGGGCTTCTGTGTCGTCGGTTACTTTTCCGTGCACCGTAAAGGTCTGACCATAGCATCTGATAGAAAACCATAATTGTGGTAACATTAGTGCCGTTACCAGTAATAGTCTGTTAAGTTTAATAATTCTAGTCATAGGATTTAAATTAGTTAGTGATTAAAGTTGTTTTATAATATATAGGGTGAAAAATCATGCTTAAATTCATGTTACTTCATGTTTATTAAAGTATATTCTTCATCTTTTTGAGTTGAAAAATCGCTTGTTACTCCCGATAAAATAAGTTCATCGTTCCCATTGGTTGTGATATTCACTTTTGAAGGTCTGTCCATGGTAGCAGAAAAACTTATGGAACCAGACTTATCAGCTGAAATCCCGGCTATGATGACCTGGTAGGGAAATGATGAAAATACATTTGTGCTGTAATTTACTCCGTTTAAGCCATAGCGTGTCGATGCCGTTGCGTTTTCAATATCAGGTTCCCGATAATAGTTGGAATAATTTTCGTGCCCTGGGAACAGGAGTTTAAGATTCCCAATGGTATGGAAGGGCATCCCGTGAGATGTTTTGCTGATGAATTTCTGATTGACAAGGTCCTGGGCTTCTTTATATTTGCCTTCAAATATGAGTTTTCTTACTTCAAGTAAGGATTCTTTCGCCCCAGGATTATCATTTCGGTTTGGTTTGCCTGCCCAAACCGTGTTTTCATTGAGTTGAATAGTCTCTTTATAGGGATCTCCATAAACCATTGCCCCCAGGCGTCCGGTACCAACAGGCAAGGCTTCAACCCAATGCTCTGCAGGTTGATTGTACCAAAGTTTGAAGTAATGGTTTTCCTGGGCACTTATCGTGCTAACTATTCCAAGCAGGATGTAAATAATTTGAATTCTTTTCGTGATCATTTATTTTAATTCTCTCTTTTGTTGAATACTGATAATTGCCCTCTTTACTTAATTTTTGTTAAGTAAAGGAAGATTGCAGAGAGCAGTACTCTCATTAATCATCTAATTAACAGGCTTTCATTGTTCATTTTTTCTTTTAAAAAACGCACACGTGTGCGTTTGTAGATAAATTATTAACTCTCAATAATACTTGCTGAAATAATTTGAGTTTCTGAAATATCATTATCAAAATCTTCTATCCTTTTCATTATTAATTCAAACACTGTATTCGCTATAGATGAATCCGGTTGTACAATGGAAATGATTCCCGAATTGAAAGCCTCTATATAGGGATTATTTCCAAACCCCACAATTCCAATATCTTCAGGAATCTTCAAGTTCATTTCATGAATTTTATACATTGCTCCTAAGGTTAATAAATGAGAATCACAAATAATAGCATCTGGTTTAGTGCTGTCCATGAATAAATAACCCGTAGCATTTTTCCCCTGAGTGATATTAAATCCAGTATCTATTCTCACAATATTTTGATAGTTAAGTTGATGTTTCTTTATGGCTGATAAATAGCCAGCCTGCCTATCTCTAAACACATTAATATGATTTGGACCACTAATATGTGCAATCTTTTTAAAACCCCTTTTAATCAAAATTTCGACGGCAGAAGATACTATCTCTAAGTTATTGACCATTACCTTTGTTACCTCTAAATCGGGGCAAACCCTATCAAACAAGACCAATGGGATCCTGTATCTGCTTAATTCTCTGAAATGTCCTGAATCCCTTGTTTCCATTGAAATAGAGGCAACAACCCCAGCCACATTGTTACGGATAAGCGTTTGTAATATTTCTTTCTCCTGTAAATAATTCTCGTTTGACTGAAAAATTGATACTACAAATCCTTTTTGAAAAGCAAGGTTGGCAACAATGCTAACAATGTTTGAGAAGAAATTATGGTAAATATTTGGTACTACAATAGCTAACATATTCTTTACACTCCCGCGAAGTTGCAGTGCATTCATATTTACCTGATAGCCAATTTCTCTGGCATAATCATTTACCTTTTTCCGAGTTTCAATGCTTACACTATTATTATCTCTAAGTGCACGCGAAACGGTAGAATGATGAATGTCCAGCTCTCTGGCAATATCTTTTATCGTAATTCTTTTCAATAAAATAATTTATAACAATTTTGATCGTAAAAAAAACAAATATAACATTTCCACACACGTGTGCAAATGTTTTTGGTAAATTTTTTCTTGAATAAATTCCAATTATTCCCGCAATTTTAATTTGGTTCTTTTTGGTGAGTCAGCTTAATCCGGAACAACCAAGAATTTGCAGGCCCTATTATATTGCAGTTACTTAATTCTGAGCATGTGTGATCATATATCTTTGTTTTGCACAAATGCTAATTTCCTCAGAAGGCCGGTTTATCATTATCTTGTTTTTTTCAACAACTATCACCATAAAAACGAAGCATAATGGTAGAAGATACCTGAATGCAATAATGTGCTGCTTTGATACAATCCCAAGCAACAAGGAATATCGTACTCTTTAAAAACTATTTTGTTTGGTGTGATCTTTAGGGAAAAATATATTTCTCTTCCAGAATGGATTTGTAATACAAATTATAGATTGAGTATCAAATAGGGTTGTTTTCTCATAATACCTTAGCTCAATTTATCACACCCATTTCGCTCCCCCCGATAGTCATCGGGGTTCCGCAAAAAGCGTGTTCACCTAGCGTTTCCAAAATAATCCACCCCTTCCTCCTAACCTGCTTTCAATTTATAAGTGCTCCCGGAAATGAATAATCGTTCACTTATTCATTCCCAAAGCAATTCAACATAATGCACCTACATTATACGACAGACATGTCGTTATAATTAGCACTATATTAAGTAGCGGAATAACTGATTATATTCGATATTTATTGTTTACCTAATAAATAGTCATTTACCTTTCTAATTCGAGACAAGCTATCTCTGATAATTCAGGATCATGTAAGAAAGGTTCAATGATCTTCTGATTCGAAATTAGAAGTTGTGCTATTTCATCGGTTGTTAGATTTCCAGTTCTGATCCAGATAATCTTGGGTGGATGTCCGTTAATAATACTGATATCATAAAAATCAGCATCGAAAGTTACGATAGCCAGATTCTCTTTTTTCGCATATTCCCAAATATCAGAATCTTCGCAATCATTTAATCCACAATCAGAAACATGAAGGCATCCGAAATAATAGCTTTGAAGCTTTTTTGTTATTCGAAATGAAATGTTTTGGTCAAACAAAAGTTTCATGATGCATGCTGTAATTTATGCTCTCTATCGGCTGCATATGCTAAACATGCTTTTATATCCTCAACATTTAACTCGGGAAAATCCCTAATAATATCTTTAGAATCCATTCCGGTAGCTAACCATCCAAGAATGTCATAAACGGTTATCCTGGTATCTCTGACACAAGGTTTACCAAAGCGTTTATTTGGATTTCTTTTTATTATATTCTTATATTCTACCATGTTGAAGTCTTTGTACAAAAATAGTAAATCTGGACGTATAATCAATAATAACATAATTAGTTCAAAACTAAATACATATAGATATTAGATCAATAGCAGACAGACTAGTTTGGGTATTCACACACATTTAGCTTCATACTTCAGCTAAAAGAGTGTTTCTTTTCGTCAAGGATTCAACTTAACCCTTCCCGCATGAAATTCGGTGATTACGGAAGTATTATATGCAGATTACCTTATAAACATTATATTTCCAAAGACTACTTTAACATAATGCACTTACATTATACGACAAAAATTGTCGCATAATCCGCACTATATTAAGTAGCGGAATAACTGATAATACTCCACATTTATTGCTTACCTAATGAATAGCCCTTTACCTTTCTAACTTCGGACATGCTATCTCTGAAAATTCTGGATCATTATCAGGCGTTTCTGAAAAGCGCATATTTATCAACCGCACAGATTTGCCTCAGGAATTCAGACCGGTAACAGGCTTTGAATCCTGCAATTCAAATTACCTTATCCTGCCATATAACCTGGTAGCAATACCATATGACAGCACGGTTCATACAACGCCTTTTCCATATGATCTGGCTAAAAAATGGGGAATCGCGCAAGTAGATTCCATCAGGAGACTGGGCCTTGCAATATTTGACAGTTTTGTTAACAGAACGCCCACAGATACATTCATATTTTTGAGTTTTGCACAACCTTTTTGCTTCAATTGCAGATTAACGGATATAACAAAACCCCGGATTTTTGGAAAGAATCAGATTAGCAAGATTCCTGATTTTCGGGAAATGATTAAAAATTGCTATTATTCTTTTCGATTTTAATAATGTTAATGCACAATATTAATATGGATGGATTGACATCACTGCCCTGAATCCCTATTAAATTAAGCATAAAGTAAAATAGTATCTCAGCAGCATTTTAAAAGTGATTTAAGCAAAGCTAAATTATAAAACTATTCCGCTACCCCGAAAAAAATCCGTGTGGCACACCGGGTCAGTTTTCAAAAATGAAAAAATAGATTGTCAGTTAATTATGGATGGATAGCTGCAATGTGGGTTAAGTAAGATTTGGCTTTTTTTACATGTAAGTGTTAAAGCTGAATAATTATGTTACCTGTAGACCATATCTTGTTACCGACAAATAAGTACGAATCTGCTCTTTTGGTTATTTTTGTGTTATAAGGTCGGATATTGATGAAAACTGCATTTGGATATTCAGACAACAAAATGCAATGTAAAGGTTTAAAATCTTATCTCTGCCTAAAAATATTATTAACTAAAAACCAAACGATTATGAAAAAAAATGTACCAATTCTTTTAATCTTATTGCTGGCATTTTATACAATTAGTGTTAATGCCCAGGTAAAACCTGATGATATCAATCACGAATTACATTTTTATGATTTTGAAGACGGAACAGTAGATGACTTTATCGGAGATGCACATGGAAATTTACAGGGTAGCGCGACAATTAATAATGGTGTTCTTGATTTAACCAACACCGAAGTATATAGCGGTTATATGAGTGTGCTTGGCAGTAAAATTAATGTCAATACTTTTCCCTCGCTTACAGTTGAAGCCTGGGGTACACCAAGTACTGCCGCAAATAACGGACGTGCAGTTATGATGTGGGCTTTTGGAACATATGGTAATCCCGGTTTTCGCTATTTATTCTTTACACCTGCAAGGTGGGGTATCAATGTAGCATCCAGGCAATCTGTTGGTGGAGAAGAACCCTGGGCTAATGAAGATGGTATTGATTATGATGATGAAACTGTAGGAGATTCAACACTTCACCATTATGTAGTAACAAGAGTAGACTCCTTTATATATTTATATGTTAACGGTGAACTTGCTAAAGGTGATACCATGACATCCCGTTTTAGAATCGATTCCATCGCTAATGATGATTTGTTTATCGGACGAAGTGTATATTCACCAGATTCAACATGGAAAGGAACAATAGATTTATTTTCCGTTTGGAATAAAGCTCTTTCTGCAGACGAAGTTAAGTGGTTGTACGATCAGGGCTCAAAAAGAGGTTTACCTGTGCCTTCCGGAATTGAAAACAAGAAAGAACCTGTAAATCTCATTAATTTCTATGTGACATATAACCGTTTGTTTGTAAGAAATGTGCAAGATGTTAATAATCTATCGGTCATAATATATAACATATCCGGAAGTGTGGTTTATCAGAATAACCGTTTTCAAAATGGTGAATATCTGAAACTTGATCAGGGCGTTTATATAGTAAAAAGCCATTATCTTAACAATAGTGCAGTACAAAAAATTGTAATTAGATAATAGTTTAAATAAATCTTTGGAGGCTGCCAAGAAATAAATCTGGCAGCCTTTTTTATTATGCCAAATTATTAACACGACACTAACAAGAATGAAGTCCTTCCCGGTTTTGTCTATTATAGCTCAAAAATATTGGGTTTCTGTTCATTCTACTTTAACAGGTTTAACTAATTGAATAATATCTATTTATATCCATCTGTCGTATTTCATGTCGTTTAAGGATATGATCAAACAGATTATCAATATCAGTATAGGTAGTAAAAATCTGGAATTGCATAACTTGTTTGATATCCCATGCCGAAAGCAATGGCAATTGTTTAAAGTTTAACAACTTTTCTCGAAATATAAAAAGCAGTGCTATCCATTTTCGGGTTTGAAATTGATGCATGCCCAAAACTGATTTAGCTTCTTTAAAAGCATGCTCTATAAAAAATCGTTGTGCTTGCATATATGCAATTGCTTCAGGGGTATACTGAACCAAATCAACATTACCCAAAGAGTAATTGATTTCTGTTTTTCGCTTTTTAATTGACTTACGGATCATTAATAACCGCTTACTTGCATGATGGCTCACCCCATCCCAGAGGTAAACTGTCACGAAATGGTACAGGCATTTGAGCTTTCCCTTGGCTGTATTACGGACAGTAAGTTCGATATAATCATTGGTTGTCAATGTTTTTTGGTATTCACTTACAGAGATGGCTTTTAAATTGGCTTTTGGTTTACGGGGTTTTCTTCCCCGAATGGTTTTAGGTGTAGGAACCCCAATCTCTGGCTTTTCCAGAAATACGTATTGGTTTTCACGTATATCCATAAGAAACGGGATTGCCATGTTATCAATGGCATCAGTCAATTGTTGGTCTGCTCCATAATATGCATCTCCACCAAGATAATCAAACCTGGTGCCCGGGGTAATTTGATGCCGGATAATATCCAATGCTAATTCTTGTTTTGTTTTAAACTTTCGATGCTCCAATGGAACTTTTGCCTTGTCTAACCGTTCCTTGTCTTTGAACCAACTCTTTGGAAGATATAAGTTTGCTATCTATAATCGTGGCAAAATCACCTTGGCTTAAGGCAGCAAAAACAGCTACTTGTGAATTATCAACTTTACCAACATTACCACAATATTGAGGAGCTACACCAACGGAATGTTTACCTTTCTTTCGGTTTCCACTTTCATCAATATGTAAACCAATTAGTTTTTGACCAGTCATTTTTGAACTCACTTCTTTATTCACTTGATCCATTAAATCTTGTGGATCCCATGGCGAATCAGAAATAAAATGCTGTAACTGATGATAGTCAGTTGGGATTCCTGTTTCTGTTATTTTTTCCAGATTTGATAGTCGACTTGGCCAAATCCCTTTAATATAAATTAATGCAATTTTACTAACATTGTATTTACTGACCTGAAAAACATGCTGAATATCAATAATATAACTTATTAGCCGTTTCACGGCCAAATTCAGTGTTTTTCCATTTTCTTTTGTATTTTTAACTTGTGTTGGACATGAACACAATTTACGAAAAATATGTTTTTCGATGCCCTTGAAAATCCAGAATTTTCAAGGGTTTTATTAACAATTTTATCTTGTTAAAGTAGAATTAAAACTTATCCAATCTATTTGAATTATATTTTCCTCATCTAATTGTACGACTATGTTTTGTACTCCGTATTGTAATTTCGAGGATGAAGTCTCAACTATATTCCAGGTATCCCCACTTGGAACTATTACCTTTGCTACCAAGGGTCCCAAAACATTATTTAACCGTATTAATATAATTCCACCGGTTTTAGATTTTACCCTTATTACTACCTTTTTAAAATTTTTATTTCCGAAATCCACACCGTTATATTGTAACCATGAACCTTTGGTTTCAAGTATAGTTTTCCAGCCTTTGAAAGTATCAAGTGAATCGAGAAAAGCAATGGATACCCCGGTGTCGCTTATTTGACTATACCGGTCAATTTCAATTTGCCGTGAAGCATCAGTTATACCAACCCCCCGCAGGGTGGGAATGACTTTTCTAATGGTACCGTCTTCATTAAAAAACAGGCTGTCAATGCGTATTGATCTGTTTTTATCGAAAATCGGCGATAAATCATTATGATGGTAAAACAAATACCAATGTTCCTTATAATGTATAATTGAATGGTGATTTGTCCAGCATCCGGTAGGCGATTCGTCCATAATAACCCCTGCATGTTTGAAAGGCCCCATGGGGTTAGTGCCCGTTGCATATTCAAGCCTTTCTGTTTTATTTGCCACATGGGGATATGTCAGGTAGTATATTCCATTTCGCTCAAACATGAACGGCCCTTCAATCAGACCTGCGGTGGGCAGGTTATCTATCACCAATGTTTCTGAGGCCAGTTCGAGCATGTTTTCTGCTAACCTGGCTACAAAAATTTTTCTTTCTGACCAGTACAGATATGCCTGTCCATCTTTGTCAATAAAGACATTGGGATCAATTCCTTGTACGTTCTTAATTGGTTCAGACTGCGGGATAAATGGTCCTTCAGGAAAATCTGAAACGGCCACACCAATCATAAAACCTTTGTCGTAGAGGCTATCTTTTGCCCTTGAAGGGAAATAAAAATAGTATTTCCCGTTTTTATAAATACAATCAGTTGCCCACATGCTGTATGAAGCGGGATTAACCCATTTCACATTTTCCTGGCTTACAATCATACCATGATCTGTCCAGTCGGTAAGATTTTCTGATGAAAAAACATGATAATCTTCCATGCAAAACCAACCGATACGTCCCCGGTTTTCGGTGCACGGAATGTCATGTGATGGATAAACATACACTTTTCCGTTGAAAACCCGCGCCGACGGATCAGCAGTAAACTGATCGCGGATGACAGGATTCTGTGAACGGGAATGATTTACAGTTACCAAAACAATAAGGCTAATCAAGAAACATTTTCGCTGAAATATGGTTATATGGATGTCAGATATCTTCACTTTCTGATAATTTAACCAATTATTTTTAAAATAGCTTTTTATTCACGAATCTTAAACATTACGATTGATTTGGCAGGTAAAACCGTCACTAATTCCTGCCTGGTTTTTTTGAAATCCCTGAATGGTTGAATATTTACCATTTCTTCTTTATTGAAATCATTCAATGCATTCATTTGGCCGGCAGTTATTACTTCAGCGCTGATCTGATTCATTTTTTCGCCGGGAAACAAAATACTTAATTCATTGCTGTTTTCAGGATCTAAATTAATTACACTGATGTGGAGTGTACCTGTTTCATTACGAGATGCAGACACATGCAATGCCGGTATTTTTTCTTCATCATTGAAGTAGTCTTCACACTCCAAGCTGAATGGCAGCAGGGTGGCATTTTGGTGTACCTTATACATCTTAAACACATAGAATGTGGGAGTTGACTATTTTATCTTCCTTTGTCAAAATTACCGATTGCAGCACATTAATTGCCTGGGCAATATTGGCCATCTTTACCCTTTCGGCAAGCTTATTGAAAACATTCAGGTATAATCCAACTGTAAGGGCGTCACGCAATGTGTTTTGCTGGTATAAAACCGGGTCACCAGGTTCGGTATTGAACCAGTTTCCCCATTCATCAGCAATTAAGGCAATCTTCCTTTCCAGATCATATTTATCCATAATTGTTATATGTTGTTTTAGCCTGACTAATTCATAAACTCAAATTTAGATAAGAAAGTGCCAGCTATTTTTGCGGGTAGCAGCATAAAATCCTGATTTTTTACTTCATGGTTTCATTTGCGACCATCTGATTCGGAGATTTACTATAAATTGTTCTGGACAAAAGTGTTTTTGTCTACTTTATTGTCCAAGAGGATACAATTCTCCCATCCTGCAGCTGGCAGTTAATCGTAATATACACATTATTTGTACATTATAAAGGATGTCAAATTCTTAATATTGACAGCATTTCAAAGCTCTTTATCTGTAGGTTCTTTGTAGGACAGAACCGTGGCATTTCAATTTTAATCTTTGTTTTCATCTCCCTTACCCATGCTGCTGTCTTAATTATCTTATTTTGAATGGTTTTGAAGGAGGCATTGGCAAATTCCATTCCCTTGAAAAGCTCCTTCTGCATAGTATGCAACAATACATACGCTATTGAATGCATGAACAGCCTGAACTGGTTAGCATAAAAACTCTGGCATGATGACCTATCTGATTTTAAGTATAGCTTGTGCTCTTTGATTCTCAACTTCTCGCAAGAGCAATAGGCCTCCATCGGAGCTTATCCGGTCTCCGCAATAGCTGAGTTCAACTTTCTTGTCGAATACTGGAAAAAGATTAAGCGTTAGTGGGTTGGTCTCAGAATTATTTTTTATCATTGTCAAAAGGGGTGTTTGTTGTCAATACCCTAAAAATACTGACCTTTCAGTAGTTTTAGGGAGCAAAATCCCTTTTTTTATGAATAATTCAGGTTAGAACTTGTAAGGTTTTTGACATTAAAACCAACAAGGTTTTTTATCAGGATATCGACATTAAAAGAAAAGCAAGTCTTTAAATTACTTACCCTTTAATTATTCCTTCGCAATAAGTGAGTTTTTGCAAAAATAACTCTCGTTTTTAAGGATTATATTTGTTATAACTATGAATACTAAAGAACAGAATTTAGCGAAATCAGACAATAGTAAATGGTTTGAACTGATTGCTGTAGCAATAACAGGATTGCTTAAATTTATTATTATGGACTGGTTCCGGATGCGGGCCTTCTATATTTGCGGAGCGTGCTTATTCTGGCTGATCTATGTTGTTGTAAGGTATAAATCAGACAATTCCATACTAAAATATTGGGGATTCAAAAAGGAGAATTTTAAAAAGTCTTTCTTATTGCTCTTTTCTTTTGCCATCATAGGTATTATTGGAATTATTGCTTATGGTATTTTCAGGGAGAAGTATATTCTGAACTGGCATATTCTACCCGTATTTTTCCTGTATCCTGCGTGGGGCTTAATTCAGCAATTTATGGTAGCCGGTCTGCTTGCAGGAAATCTAAAATCCATTAATACGATACATTTTAAGAATTATCAGATAGTTTTAATAACCTCATCCATCTTTGCTTTGGTGCATTACCCTGACTTTTTTCTTATGACTTTTGCTTTTTTTATGCAGGTGATATTTACCTTAGTTTATCTGATGTGGAGAAATTTGTGGGCATTGGGACTGATACACGGATGGGTTGCAACATTTCTTTTGTATTACATACTCGAACGCGATCTCTGGTTAGAATTATTTGACTGGTTTTAGATATGGAAAAACCGTTTCAGGTCTATTCCTTTTTTTAATCTGTAATGAATAAATAATAATATTGCGGAAATAGGAATCATACAAACAAGAACAATCAGACTCCAATGCAAATGAAATACATTCCTTGTGTATAGCGATAAAATGCCTTCAATACAGATTGTATATAAGCCAATGGCTGTAAAAAACCAGGCTAAAATATTGAATCCGAGTTGTTCCGATCGCTTCATCAGAAGTGTAAATATTAGGGTAATCAAGTAAAAAGAAAAGAGAAATGGGATACCCAGTTTTACTGCCCATCCGATATTGAGATTGTATGTATCAAGCAGTACAAGAAGAATTGAAGTGGATATAAAACTTCCTGAAAAAAGAAACAAAGTTCTTCGTTGGAAAAAGGAAATCAATGTCGTATTCACAAATATTACCAGACATACAGTGACACTATATTTCGACCATGTAATGCTTTTATTAATGATCAGGTCGATAATAAATGGAACAATGATGCCTGAGACAAGAATTATCCCTGAAAGTTCCCAGAACAGTTTACGTCTTTGCTCTTGTGTTAAACCAGCATAATCGAAGTACGGTTTTTCTGCATACCTGATTTGTTCAGATTCTGGAGCTTCTGGGTTAATTGTTATATCATCTGAAGCTTTTCCGCAAAGCGGGCATATTTTCATATCTGCATCCAGTTCGACCCCACAGTTATTGCAATTGGTCATGGTCTTAAACTTTATTGGTTTAATAATTTTATGTTTATCCCCTGTTGAACAAGGAAATTTATGAACTTCCTTTCAAATTCTTTTGATCTTGTAATATTTCCAAAACTTAAAACCAGCTTATCCTGAAAACCTACTACTCCACAATTTATTTTAAGTTTTTTATTTGGTGGTGGCGGAGTAAGTACAAAATATTCGATATTATCGCATATAACATCCGGCAAATTTATCTTTCCCAAATTTGTAAGAACACCACTATATTGATTTGTACCCTCCGAATAGTACTTAAAATACAGTACGAGACTTTTCAGCAACAGTGGTATACCACGCACCAATAGCATTTTTTCTCCTCCAACATTGCGTGAGATAATTTTATTTACAAGTTTCTCATCTGTCTCCAACTGCATTTTATGATAAACAATTTTTACAATCTCATCAAAAGAATAATTACCAAGCCTGAGATCTATTTCAGGCATAACAAACAGCGAAAAGTTACGCATAGTTTTTGAAGGATATATATTTCGCAGATTAATAGGTACCTGCACTCTGAGAATTCTATTCTTGATAGAGACATTCTGACTTGTTAAATCAGTGATAACAGATTGAAGACTCCATAAATAAACTGCTACCAGGTAATCGGTTAAACTAACTCTTTTTTCATCGGATCTGTTTTTTAGATCCTTGACTGAAAGAATTGCCGTTAGTACATTGAAGCGGGGCTTATTTCTTAACAGAAAAGGCAGATGAAAAGCTTTTGGCTGTTTGATTACAGGAGGAATATTTTCTTTGAAAAACCTGTTATAAGCATCCTCAAATTCTTCTTTATCGAAATCAGAATCAACTAAATTGTTTGTTCTGCTTTTCAACACAGTCCCTTTTTCCCTGAAATAGAACAAAAGAAGTGAATTAAGAAATTTAGAGACTCCATAACCATCTGTCAACATATGAGAGAACTCTACACTGATTCGGTTTTTATATACCAAAATTCTGAATAGAAGTTTACTTCTATTATGATTATTGAATGCTCTGCAAGGTAATCCGTTATCGACCCCGATAATGACAGGTTGATCAACTTGTTCAAAATAATACCAGAAAAATCCTTTTCGTAAGCTAACTTTATAATAGGGAAATCTTTTTTCTGCAAGTGTAATGGCAGTAAAAAGATTTTTTATAACCACCCGCTCCTTTAGAACAACAGATAATCTTACTACTATTGTGTGTTCATCAGATCTTATAGCGGGAAAAATTTTTGCAGCATTATCAAGCGGAGTCCAAAAAAGCTCTTTTTGTTCGACT
>CAYQDZ010000012.1:1014-29433 GCA_964416375.1 uncultured Bacteroidales bacterium | reverse complement strand
GTATCACAAATAAATAATTAAAATTCATTCATTTTTATGAATAATGCAGGTTAGCATAAACAATGGAAAGGGCGGTCTTTATTTTTTCATCCATAGGAATCTGCCCATCAATCCACTGAATATTAATCCCTTCACGTTCCATTTTTCTGAACCAGGTCATTTGTCGCTTGGCAAATTGATGAATTGCAACATTCAGTTTATTTACCATACTATTGTAATCCAGTTCACCCGTAAGGTACAAAGTGATAAATTTATATTCCAGTCCGTAGTAAATCAGTGTTTCCGGGCTGATGCCTTCGTCCAGTAGTGTTTTCACTTCTTCTATCATTCCGCTTTCCAACCTTTTATGCAGGCGCTTTGTAATTCTCTCGCGTCTGGTTTCGCGATCGATACGGATGCCCAGATAGATTGGATTTACACTTGGATAATCTTCTGATAACTCTGGTTTCTTACTATAGTATTCTTCAATTTCAATGGCTCTTACAGCTCTTTTGATTGTATCTGTATCGGTATTATTGTGTAGCTTTTTATATTGTGTAAGGATTTCTTTAAGCTCTTGCAGACTTTTGTTCTTCATTTTATCCCTCAGCTCAGTATGAACGGGTACGGCAATAAGCTTATAGCCCTTGGTGACTGCCTCAATGTACATCCCTGTTCCACCGCAAAGAATAGGATATTTCCCCTTATGATATATTATGGAGAATGCTTCAAGAAAATCTTTTTGGTATTCAAAAACATTGTATTTGTATCCGGGATCATGGATATCGATAAGATGGTAAGGTATTTGTTTGCCATCAACAAGATAATCTTCATAGTCCTTTCCGGTACCAAGATTCATTTTTCTATAAATCTGTCTTGAATCGGCACTTATTACTTCACCGTTTAACTGGCAGGCAAGATGGGCTGCAAATTGTGTTTTTCCGGTAGCTGTAGTGCCCATAACAACAATCAGCTTATTTTTTCCTTGCATTGGAGTCCATCGTATTTGTATTGCTATTAAGCAAATTTACTTTTACTTTGCAATTTCTGAAAGTTATCCGATAAGAATGACCAATAAAATTGACATACGGAACAAAAAAGCCTCACACGACTATGAGTTTATTCAAAAATATACTGCAGGCATTGTTCTGAGTGGAACTGAAATAAAAAGTCTTCGCATGGGGAAGGCAAACATTGCCGATGCGTTTTGTTATTTTAAAAATAATGAACTCTGGGTGCGTAACATGCATATTGCTGAATATGCCAATCGTGGTTATTCACATCATGATCCTGCATGGGATCGAAAATTGTTGTTGAATGCTACTGAATTAAAAAAGCTGGAAAGGAAAACCAAAGAAAGAGGGCTTACTATAGTTGCTACGCGACTTTTTATTGCAGAAACCGGCTATGCTAAATTAAACATTGCCCTGGCACGTGGTAAAAAAGAATACGATAAGCGGGAAGATATAAAGAAACGGGACACAAAACTTCAGCACGATAGATTAAGAAAATTGTAGAAGGAAATTTACTGTGAGAAGAAGAAATTATTCAACTCATAAATGTCCTCGGAATTTAATTCCGATTCAAAATCAAAGAAGTTGTCAATTTCATCCAGTATTTCATCAAAAGAAATATAACCATCACCATCGGCGTCGGTTTTTAGGAATTTCTCAGGGATTTCTTCGTAGGTGGCACCTTCATAACGGCTGTATGAAGAGGGTGTTCTAAGGTACAGCTCTACATCTTTTCTTGCTACGGCTGCTGACATATCCAATTTTGAAATCAGGTTATCTTCTGAAATTTCCACACCGCGTTCATCAACATAGGCCCCGTAACGTGAAAGAGGTTCATCATCCAGGTAATTGGGTACGCCATCAAAATCATCATCCATTGCACAACCGGTGGTATCAGTATCTACACCAAAAGGAGTATTAGGGCATTGATCCCATCCATCCATATAACCATCGTTATCACCATCACCAATCAAGGTAAGATCAAGTTCAATATCTGCAAACAATCTCTGAACAGCTAGAGTTTTTTTGCTCGAAAACAAATCGAGATGAAGTGAAAAATAGGTGTACATGAAATTATCGTATTTCGTATCTCCGACAACTCCTCCCAAATCCGGATCATTTTGTGAACTCACATGGTCAATTACATCACTGAAAGAAAAATGATAGGATACACCCAGTCGAAACATTACTCTGTCACTTAACCAGAAATCCAGGCCAACATCTATGGGGATCGCGAATGCATACTGCGGATATGCTTCCTGTCCCCAGTTGTATTGTCGCAGATCTGTTTCGTAGTTGTAATCGCGTTGTATTATTCTTAAATTGGGATCGTCGATACTGGCAGGTGTCATCGGCATATTCCGAATGGTACCGTCACGCCAATAATGGTATTTGGTATCAACACCTTCAATGTTTGTTAGGCTGTCGGTTTTCGAATTGAATGTTATAACTTCAAATCCGGCCGATATAAAGGGGTGGACTCTTCTGTATTTCTTATAGAAATTGTCAAAATCATAGTTGAGATTTACTCCAAATAACAGGATATCCGAACGGAAATTCATATTACGTCTTAAATCTTCATAGGAGCGTTCGTTGCCTGAAAGGGCACCACCCATAAAAAAGAAGTTAGCACGTATATTATGCTTGTTGTCAATAAAGGTGGAGATATTTACTTTATATCCAACAGTACCATTTAAAGGATTTTGTTTAGGATCGCGTACATCTCCCAAAAAGTTGAATGTTCCGATTCCAAACCCGACAACGGGTTTGTAAACGGGGTTCAGATTATCTACTTCGGTATAAAGAAGATCTTCGATATTACCCTGTGAGAACAGTATTCCCGGGATAACACCAAGGACAAAAACAAACAATATTCTTCTCAAACAACTCATTAATTTTATATCCTCATTATTATTTGCAGAACAAGTAAATTGTTTTATTTGTACCACCTTTGATCAGCTATCATCAAAGCCTCCTGCACATAAATTCTTTTCCCGTAATTATAGGCTGAAACAAAAGCATCATCTATGATTGTCGTATTCCAAATATGAATCCGGTAATCACGAGCTTCTTTATACACTTCAAAAGAGCCAATAGAATATTTTTGCCATCCATCATGGTATTCTTTCCGAACTTCTTTGTCGAGATTATATTTCTTAAAATACCTCTCAATATCTACTGTTTTATGTCCTGCAGCAAGTTGAACACGATAATATACCCCTTCTTCAGGCTCTAGCATATATGACATATTGGATTGCAATTCTTTGGGTTTGGTTTTAGGAGTTTCATATTTTGGTGTTGCAGTAACAGTTTTCTCCGCCGGCGAAGTATCTGCAATCTTGTTTTCCTGATCGGCTTGGGCCAGCAGGACAGGCATTGATAATGAAACGATAAGTTCGTTGATTTCGTCAGGACTAAGCGAAGCAAGCTCCCTTTCGGTTTGTCTGATATCAATGCTCATTGTCTTCTCACCTTCGAGGTAAGAAAATTTACCGTGTAACTCTGGAAGTGCAGCTGTTGGTGAAGTGGGTATCAGTTTATATGATACAGTGAAATACGGATCAGAAGGAAGGTTCATCCATAAGAATTTTGCAGTTTTTTCTCTGAAGGTAAAAATCGCTTCTTTCGGATCAATATTTACTGCTTTGTAGCCGGAAGGTATCGATTCCTCAATTTTCGCAAATTTTTGTTTCGATTCCTTGTTGACAAGAATATTCACTATGTAGCCGTCACCTGCAGTCTCAGGAAATGGGATTTGTCTGATACAGGCTATCTGTGCATCTGTGGCTAAAGGCGCTATATAGGGAATAACCTGTTGCTCGAAATCGTGGATGTCAACGATTAATGCAGGATCAATATTTGGAGAGGGTAGTATGGTGATGGGAAGACTTTCAAGACTTACCGATTTGCGTTCATTATCATCGATATAAGAGAATTTTCCTTTGATATCAAAAGTTCCCTTTAATCTCTCATCCGCTTTTATTTTATAGGTTACAGAAAACTCATTCTGGCTTGGCATCCGAAGCCAGATAAACCTTACTTTTTTATCATCAAAAGTAAAATCTGCATTTGAAGAAATGTATGAGGTAGCTATAAGTCCGGCAGGAAAAGTATGTTGCAGTCGGGAAAAACTTTCCAGGTTGCCTTTTTGAATAGTCACCGTGACATCAAATTCTGTACCAGCCACTACTTCATTTGGCACCTCGATGTTCAGCACTACACCCGATTGAAAAATTGATCCAATCGAAAATGCTGCAATCAAGTTTATGATAAGCACAATTACTCTATACATCAGACATTTATATTAATGTAATCAATAAATTTATAGATATTGATACGTATGTGCAAAGAGCCCTGAACTGTTTGTCTATATAAAAATAGTCTAAATTATTGATAAACAACGCATTAATATTGTTAATTTCTTTTTTAAAGCATCCTATGTTCCGGATAAAATTTTAAAGTTAAAATCATTACATTTTTTAAAAGTTTGGACTAAGAAGGTATTTGGAATAAAACTGATTTATTGTATCTAAAGCTTCTTCAGCGGTATCAACCAGGGTAAATAAATCAAGATCTTTCGGAGATATATTTTTTTCCCGGGCCAACATCACATCCTTTATCCACTTTACCAAACCCTCCCAATATTTTTTATCAGCTAAGACAATAGGAAAACGGCCAATTTTTTCTGTTTGAATTAGTGTAAGTGCTTCGAATAGTTCATCAAAAGTGCCAAAGCCGCCAGGCAGAACAATAAATCCCTGGGCATATTTCATAAACATAACTTTCCTGACAAAAAAGTGGTCGAATGTTATCAGTTTATCTGAATCAATAAAAAGATTTGGATCCTGCTCAAAGGGCAAATCAATATTAATTCCAACAGACCTGCCTTTCCCCCTTTTTGCCCCCAAATTTCCGGCTTCCATAATTCCCGGACCTCCTCCGGTGATAACACCAAAACCATTTTGCGTAAGTTGAAAAGCTATTTCTTCAGCAAGTTTATAATAGGGTGACCCAGGCTCTGTTCTCGCACTTCCGAAAATGGAAACACATGGACCTATCCTGGCAAGTTTTTCAAATCCCTCGACAAATTCTGAAATGATTTTAAAGATCTTCCAACTGTCATAAGTCTTAATTTCATTCCAGTTTTTCTTTTTGAAGGCCAGTTTAATTTTATCTTCACTGTTTGACATATACGAATCATTAAATTCTTCTTCTTCAGGTTAAAGATATAACGAATTTTAAAGGATTAGAGTTACAAGAATTAACAATCGGCTTGTGCGGGTAATTCTTTCTTAAGAACCTGGGCTGTATAGCTTGATTTGCAATTCAATATCTGTTCGGGTGTTCCCTCACAAAGCACATAGCCGCCTTCCTGTCCGCCTTCTTTTCCGAGGTCGATAATATAATCGGCAACCTTTATTACATCCAGGTTATGCTCGATAATTATGATGGTATTTCCACGATCCACGAGATGCTGAAGTACGGAAAGAAGAACCCGAATATCTTCAAAGTGTAAACCTGTTGTGGGTTCATCCAGTATATACAGGGTTTTTCCCGTATCTATTTTTGCCAGCTCTGCTGCCAGCTTAATTCTTTGTGATTCACCCCCGGAAAGTGTTGTTGATGGTTGACCAAGTTTTATGTATCCCAATCCGACTTTTTTAAGTGCGTTGAGTTTTTTATGAATTTTAGGTATTGTTTTAAAGAATTCATAGGCTTGATTTATAGTCATTTCCAAAACTTCATTTATGTTTTGGCCCTTGTACTTTACTTCAAGAGTTTCACGATTATAGCGTTTTCCAGAACATTCTTTGCATTCGACATATACATCCGGTAAAAAATTCATTTCAATTGTTTGAACACCGGCCCCCTGACAAGTTTCACATCTGCCGCCTTTTACATTGAATGAAAACCTTCCGGGTTTGTAGGCACGGATTTTCGCTTCTGTTGTGAGTGAAAAAATAGCACGAATGTCAGAAAATACACCGGTATAGGTGGCAGGATTTGAACGGGGTGTTCTGCCAATAGGCGATTGATCTACATCGATTACCTTATCAATGTTTTCCAAACCTTTGATTTTAGAATAAGGAAGAGCTTCTTTGCTTGAACGGTAAAAATGCTTACTCAGGACCGGATACAGAGTTTCATTGACAAGGGAAGATTTTCCACTGCCTGATACTCCTGTAACGCAAAGAAACAAGCCCAGGGGAAATTTTACCGTGAGATCTTTAAGATTGTGGCCTACGGCACCAGATATTTGTATATACTTTCCATTTCCCTTCCTTCGGGCAGCCGGTACAATGATTTTCTCCTCTCCCCGCAAAAATCTGGCGGTAAGGCTATTTGACTTTTTAACCATGGAAGGAATACCGGCAGATACGATTTCACCTCCGTGCAAACCGGCAGAAGGCCCCATATCTATAAGATAATCTGCAGATAGTATCATTTCCTTATCATGCTCAACAACGATGATTGAATTGCCTGCATCCCGAAGTGATTTAAGAGCATGTATCAGTCTGATATTGTCACGCTGATGAAGCCCTATACTTGGTTCATCGAGGATATAAAGCACATTTACCAGTTGAGAACCTATTTGTGTTGCCAGTCTGATTCTTTGACTTTCACCACCGGATAAACTTCGTGATGGCAGGTTAATGGAGAGATAATTCAGACCTACGTCCAACAAAAACTTTATCCTTGTGCGGAGTTCTTTCAGTACTTCGGAAGCAATCTTCTTTTGCCTATCATTTAAAAACTGCTCCACATGATCAAACCATTTTGCCAGCTCTTTTACGTCCATATCTGCCAGTTCAGCAATATTTTTATCATGGATCCTGAAATGCAGCGATTCCTTTTTTAGTCTGTGTCCGTTGCAGGCAGGACAGGTAATCTTCTTTATAAATTGATTGGCCCAGGTTGATTCCTGACTTGAACAATTTCCATTGTTGGCTTGTAAATTATTGATATAGTTGACTACACCCTCAAAACTAAGAAAGTAATTTGAACTAATTCCCAGTGGAGTATTCTCCAGTTTGAATGATTCTTCGGACCCGTACAGTATGATTCGAAGTGCCTCCTCCGGGATGTTTTTTATCATGGTATTAATGGTGAAATCATATTTTCTTCCAATGGCTTCTATTTGCCAGAATATCAGGTTGTTTTTGTATTTTCCCAAGGGTTCTATTCCTCCCTGCTTTATGCTTAATGATTGGTTAGGAATTATTTTATTGATGTCAATCTGGTTTATTGTTCCCAAACCATTGCATTCATGACACGCTCCCTGTGGTGAATTGAAAGAAAATGAGTGAGGTGCTGGTTCTTCGTATGCTATGCCTGTTGAGGGGCACATCAATTTGCGACTGAAAAATTTAACATCATCATTATCTTTTTCCAGTAACATAATGGTTCCCTTACCATGATGCATTGCTGTTGCAATAGATTCCTCTAATCTTTTCTTGTCGGAAGGATTAATAGACAGCTTATCAATTACAATTTCAATAGTATGTGTTTTGTACCTGTCAACTCGCAATCCGTGCCGTATTTCAGTAATTTTTCCATCGATCCGAACATAAAGGAATCCTTTCCTCAGGATTTGTTCGAACAATTCCTTGTAATGGCCTTTTCTCCCTTTTATTACAGGCGCAAGAATAAACGTTTTTTTATTTTCAAAGTTTTTTACTATAAGATCAAGGATTTGTTCGTCGGTATAGCGAATCATTTTTTCACCCGTATTGTAAGAATAGGGAATTCCTGCACGAGCAAACAACAATCGTATGAAATCATAAATTTCAGTGATTGTACCTACTGTTGATCTCGGATTTTTGTTGGTTGTTTTTTGTTCGATGCTTATTACAGGACTTAATCCTGTTATCTTATCCACATCGGGGCGTTCCATATTGCCTAAAAACTGTCTCGCATACGCCGACAAGGTTTCAATGTATCTGCGTTGACCCTCGGCATATATGGTATCGAATGCCAGGGATGATTTACCACTCCCGCTTAAACCAGTAATGACAGTGAGTTTATTGCGTGGTATGGCGACATCAATATTCTTCAGATTGTGTACCCGGGCGCCATATACTCTTATTTCCTTGTCAGATTCTATGATTGGTTTTTTCTCCTCCAAACTTTTACAGAGCTAAGTGTTTCACGATGGATACTATTCAATAATTCTGGAAGTAGGTATCTTGATAAGGTATTCTTTGTTGTATTTATTCGTAAGCATATTATCTCTTAACCAGGGATTTAAATATTTCAATAGTTTGTAATTTGTATCATGCTGTCTGGCAAATTCCCCCCAGTTATTAACCGGACCTGAAACAGTGACCACTTTGTATCGCGAAGGTTTGTATAATTCATTCTCAGCGAAATGAAAATCAAAAGCAGAGGGATTTTCCAGGATCAGTTTTATTGCTATTATTCTGTATACGTATCGGGCCGTTTCTTCATTAAACAACAAATCAAAATAATCTGTTTCTCCTTGTTTTTCAATCTGCCTGTCAACTCCTCGTCGGCCTACATTGTAAGAAGCTGCTACCAGTATCCAGTTATTGTATTTTTCATACGAGCTACGAAGAAATTTGCAGGCTGCTTCTGTAGCTTTTTCAAGATGATACCGTTCATCTACTTCACTGTTTATCTCCAGCTTATAATCTTTTGCAGTGCCTTCCAGCAATTGCCAAAATCCCTTGGCTCCCGCTGGTGACACAACATTTGATAATCCGCTCTCGGCTACAACCAGGTATTTAAAATCATCAGGTATATTGTATTTTTTTAACAAAGTTTCAATGACAGGAAAATAACGATTTGCTTTTTTAATATACAATATAGTTTGAGAATGATAGTAAGTATTGATGATGATTTCTCTTTCAAGACTTTCAAATACATCAAAATATTCTATCGGCACTTTTTCACCACAAAAATTAACTTTCTCAGGAAGAACGGCAGAAGTACCTGCATTTCCTGAAATGTTTTGGTTTACAAAGTTTAGTTTAAAAGCTGAAAGTATGAAAATAGTTAAAAGAACTATTCCAATAATAGGAAATGCAATAGGGTAATTTATTGATTTTTTGTAAAATCTACGCGCATTTGCCATAGTAAACATTTTTCAGATTTCAGAATAACTCTACCAAAGCAAAATTAGACAAATACTAATTAGTATGCCGAAAATAACATGTTAAAAAGAATATTTTATTCCTGTCAGGATACCAAAGGAATAAGGATGAACCCGGGTTGCTTCGAGATTGTTGATAGGTGATAAATAATACTTAAAAACAGGCTCAAGATTAAATAAAATATTGCTCGCAACAGGATAGTCGATGCCAATACCAATTGATCCGCTGTAGTTTATTTTATTAATATTATCAGGTTCAGGAGTGATTTCAATAGGCTGATCTGAGGTAGATGATGCATCCATTCCTATAAGGAAATTGGTCCATATCCCTCCATTCAAATCAAGGTCCAGTTTGCGATCAATAATCTTGTAGCGTATAACAAAAGGGATTTCAATATACTCGAAAAATTCTTTTACAATATTCGGGCCCTTCACATACTCTACATCAGAATTATCATAAGGTGTATCGCCGTATGTTAATCCCTTATCGTAAGTGAAACTTCCTGTTGAATTTGCGATATCTGTAGGGGCACTTCTAAAATAATCTTCATCGGTACCAACGTAAGTTACGGGTCTGGGGGCATTGATTTCCGCTTTGTTTGTGCCTATTTTGGAATAATATACGCCGGATTGAAATGAAAATCTGCTGCTTGTACCAAGCTGAACGTTTACCCCACCTGCATAGGTTATTACACCTGATTCATAATCATCCAAATCGATATTCTGACTTGCAGGGTCATTCACAACAACTTCTCTGTATGTATATTGCGGACCGGCCTGACCTCCAACCGACCATTGCATGGTATGATCTCTGTCGGAAGTTTCCTTTTCGGCAAATGGGGCTGAATAAGAATTGGATTGCAGGTATTGATAAACAGGTACTGCCTTGGTTGCAATACCTTTTTGAATTTCCATTTCAGATTCCTTCATAAGATAAACATTATGAATGACAGGACCCAGGGAATTTTGAGAAGCAAGAGCAATGTCTTTTTCTGAAGAAGGATTTTCATTTTCTGTGAGCCTATATTCCTGATCAGCTTCAGAGTATAATTTATTCGTCTTACGTATTTTTGTCTTTTGTCTCTGGTCTTTTGACAGAGCCATATAAGGTTCATTCTCCTTTACAGGATCATTCTCATTTGCACCAATATTTTTATTGGTTTGATCGTTTTTTAGATTCTGAACAGGAGTTTGAACCTGGTTTTCTTGGCTAGTTTGCTCATAATCACCGGTTCTGTTGGAGTATTTCAAAATCAATCCACCCACACCAATCAAAAGGATTACAGCAGCTGCTACTTTTATTAATATGGGCATCATGGCCCTTTTCCTGGTATACAAAAGATCATTCTCTATCCGATCCCAAACTTCTTTCGGAGGAGTTGCATTGAAATCAGATAATCTCTCCTTAAAAAGTTGATCGATATTTCCATTTATCAATTTCATAACGACTTTTCTTTTCTTATTCCTTCATTATAATAAGCTTTAACCTTCTCCTGAAGGATTGTCCTTGCTCTGGATAAATTCGATTTAGATGTGCCTTCAGAAATATTTAATGTTTTACTGATTTCTTTGTGAGAATAACCTTCAATAGCAAACATGTTGAAGACTATACGGTATTGTGGTGATAAATCCTGAATAAATTTCATCAATTCCTTGGCGGTTAAATTCACCGTAAGATCATCATAACCAGCTTGTCCAAAATCAGTTGTGTCTTCATATAAATGTACATTCTTATACTGATTCCTATGCCTTTCAAGTGCTGTATTCACCATAATCTTTCTCATCCATCCTACAAAAGACCCCCGGGATTTGAATTGGCTAATTTTTTCAAATATTTTCAAAAAACCTTCATGCAAGATATCTTCTGCATCTTGCTTTGACCCCGAATATCTTAAACACACTCCGAACATACATCCACTATATTCTTCATATAATGTCTTCTGAGCTAAAGAGTCTTTTCGGCGGCAACCTTGAATGATATTTTCAATATTATCAATCAATTGTTATGAATACAATAATAATGAATGCTACAATTCAAAATTAAGGTTTTTATTGATAACATGAATTATCAACTGTTGCCAAATACCTGATGCAATACACAGACAAAAGGTTGCGTTATGTTATTGGCACATTTTATAATTACTTCAGAAGTGTACTATATCGGACATATTATGTATCATAATTGGACACAAACTGATGCTGGGAAGTAAGTGATGAATCCCTCTAAAATGTCATAATTAACTGTAAAGCAGCATTGTATATTAAATGGCATAATCGTTGAAGAAAGATTTCATTGTAATTTTAAGGAAGCCTTATATGATTCGTCTTGAAAAAATTCACAAATCTTACGTAACGGGAAATAATAGTCTGCATGCCCTGAAAGGCATCGACCTGAATATTGAAGCTGGAGAACTGGTGGCAATAGTGGGGTCATCAGGATCAGGTAAATCTACTCTTTTGAATGTAATAGGTATACTTGATAATTATGACAAGGGAAATTATTACCTGGATGATAAGTTAGTAAAAGGATTAAGCGAAAAAAAAGCAGCATGGTACAGAAACAGGATGATCGGTTTTGTTTTCCAGTCTTTCAATCTGATTTCTTTTAAAAATGCCATGGAGAATGTTGCGCTACCACTCTACTATCAGGGAGTTAATCGAAAAAAGCGAAACCTGATAGCAATGGAATACCTGGATGAGATGGGTTTGGTGGAATGGGCTGAACATTTGCCCAGTGAGCTATCGGGAGGACAAAAACAAAGGGTAGCAATTGCCCGGTCACTGATTGCAAATCCGAAGATTATACTTGCAGATGAACCGACAGGAGCACTTGATTCACAAACTTCCTTTGAAGTAATGGAAGTATTTCAAAAGGTGAACAGAAAAGGCATTACGGTTATCATTGTTACCCACGAGAAGGATATATCGGAACGAACAGACAGGATAATAAAATTAACGGATGGTATGATTGAACAGGAATACAAACCACTTAAACAAACTCATTATGCTTGATTTGGATCAATGGCAGGAAATACTTGCCACCATAAGAAAAAACAAGCTTCGCACATTTTTGACCGGTTTTAGTGTAGCCTGGGGAATTTTTATGTTGGTGATTTTATTAGGCTCAGGCAACGGATTGGCAAAAGGTGTAATGTACAATTTCAGTGATGCAAAAAATAGTATTTGGATGGGCGGAGGCAGAACAAGTATGGCACACAATGGATTAAATGCCGGCAGAAACATTGAATTTACAAACGAAGACCTTAGGATTTTGGATAACCGGTATTCTTCTATAGAAAATCTCTCGGCAAGGCAGCACGTGAATTCAGATGCTATTAGCTACAAAAACAATTACGGCGTTTTTAATGTCGTGGCTGTTCACCCAGAACATTTGGTAATCGAAAATGTGAAATTGATGACGGGACGGTTATTGAATAAATTGGATATCAAGGAATACAGAAAAGTGGCTATTATTGGAAGTGCAATGAAAGATCAGCTTTTTAAAGAAGAAGACCCGGTGGGGAAATATGTAAAGCTCAATGGCATTAGTTTTAAAGTAGTCGGGGTTTTTGATGATGTGCATGAGGGTGAAACAAAAAGAATGTATATCCCCATTTCTATAGCGCAAAAAACATTCATTAGCAAGAACAGAGTGGGGGCTATTACATTTACCGGCGGAGATGCTTCTGTTGAAGAAACCAATGCAATGATTGAAGAAATACGTACTACGCTGGCAAAAAAACACAATTTTGATCCCGAAGACCAGCGGGCCATGTGGAGTTGGAATGCCCTGGAGGAATATCAGCAAATGAACGCTTTGTTTAAAGGCATCAATTTGTTTGTTCTCATCATTGGAATCTTCACCATCATAGCAGGCATTGTCGGGGTAAGCAATATCATGCTGATTGTCGTAAAGGAACGAACCAAAGAAATTGGTGTAAGAAAAGCATTGGGCGCAAGGCCGGGTTCCATTATATGGATGATCATACAGGAATCAATTTTAATTACTTCTGTTGCAGGTTATATTGGACTTGCATTGGGAGTACTTTTGTTGGAAGGAATTACAAAAGCCATGCCGGCAACTCAATACTTCCGGAATCCGGGTATTAATTTTACAGTGGCAATTCTTGCAACTCTGATGATCGTGTTGGCAGGAATTATTGCAGGATATATTCCGGCACGAAAAGCAGCTAATATTCAACCCGTTGTGGCTTTGCACGACGAATAAAACATTGAATTATGATTGATCGGGACAAATGGCAGGAAATTTTCCACACACTGAAGCAGAATAAACTTCGGACAGGATTAACAGCTTTTGGAGTGTTCTGGGGAATATTGATGCTGATGATCATGCTCGGAGCAGGTTCCGGTCTTGAAAACGGAGTGAGTTCCGAAATGGGTGATTTTGCCACCAACAGCATGTTTATCTGGGCGCAGGCTACAACCATTCCTTATAAGGGATTTCCAAGAAATCGAAGGTATCGTTTTGAAAAGAGCGATATGGATGCAATAAAAAATCAAATTTCCGGAATTGATATAATAACTCCTACTGTTCATGGAGGAGGCTGGCAGCAGACATCAATAGTAATTTATGAAAAACAGAGAGGAGAGTTCAGGGTTGAAGGGATCATGCCGGATGAAAACAGGGTGGATCCGGTAAATATAGTAGAAGGAAGATTTATCAATGAATTTGATATCCTCAACAAAAGAAAAGTCGTACTTCTTGGTTACAGGATTTATGAGGAATTATTCAAAAATGGCGAATTGGCAGAGGATAAATATATCAAACTGAACGGCATGTATTTTCAGGTGATTGGTGTATACAAATCAAAGCATACAGGAGGATGGGGAGATCAACAGAATTCGATCATATTCATACCATTCAGTACAACGCAACAGGTGTATAATTATCCTAACATAGCAGATCATTTTTCGATCGTGGGAAAATCCAATTACGACATTGTTGAAATTGAAAAACAGGTAAAATCAGTTCTGGCGCAACGACATAGCCTGCATCCCGATGATGATGGAGCCTTCGGATATAACAATGTGGGAGAACAGTTTAAGAAAATGAGAGGCTTGTTTTTGGGTATTCGCGGATTGATTTGGATCGTGGGAATTGGAACCCTGCTGGCAGGAGTTATTGGTGTAAGCAACATCATGCTTATTATCATTAAAGAGAGAACCAAGGAGTTTGGTATCAAAAGGGCAATGGGAGCAACTCCTATTAAGATAATTTCCACTGTTATCTCTGAATCGGTTTTTTTAACCTCACTGGCCGGAATGACCGGAATGGCATTAGGGATATACCTTGTTGCATTTGTAAATAAAGCTCTGACCAATGTCGATCCGACTGAGGTGATGTTTTTGAATCCGGAAGTGGATTTTAGCATTGCCATCAAAGCGCTGATTATTTTGATTGTGGCCGGAATATTTGCAGGGATGATACCTGCAAAACGGGCAGTATCCATAAAACCTATTGAAGCTATTCGTACTGAAAATTAATTACTAAATAATAAATATCAAACCATGAGAAAGGTAATTTATATTGTATTGGGCATCGTTTTTGGGATTGCTATTCTTGGTAGCCTGGTTATGCTGTACAATAAATCGAGAAAGAAAGATACCGTATTTGAAACCAAAACACCTTTTGTATCTAATCTGATTAAAAAATCAGTGGCCACCGGCTCTATTATTCCCAGAAGAGAGATTACGATTAAACCCCAGGTTTCGGGAATTGTCTCAGAAATATATGTGGAAGCAGGAGAACATGTTAAGAAAGGCGATTTGATTGCAAAAATCAGAATTATTCCTGATATGGTTGCCCTTAACGGTGCGGAATCAAGATTGAATAAAGCTCAATTGAAGCTTGAAGATGCAAAACTTGTATACGACAGGCAAAAGAAAGTATATGAACAGGGAGTAATTCCGGAAGCTGAATTCCAGAAAGTGCGTATGGATTACAATTCTGCATTGGAAGAAGTGGAAGCGGCAGAAAATAACCTTCAACTGATACAGAAGGGCATCACAAAAAAATCGGGACGGATATCAAATACCCTGATACGCTCTACAATCCAAGGCATGGTGCTTGATGTACCGGTTGAGGTAGGAAATTCTGTAATTCAGGCAAATACATTTAATGAAGGAACTACAATAGCATCAGTGGCGGATATGGGTGAAATGATTTTTGAAGGTAAAATTGATGAGACAGAAGTTGGAAAGATCAAGGAAGGCATGAATCTGGAACTGACAGTTGGGGCTATTGAAAACGAAAAATTCAATGCAATTCTGGAATACATTTCTCCAAAAGGCATTGAAGAAAACGGAACAGTACAATTTGAAATCAAGGCACAGGTAAACATCAGAGAAGATGTCTTTATTCGTGCAGGTTATAGTGCAAACGCAGATATAGTACTTGATAAAAGAGATAGCGTAATGGTAATACCTGAGGGATTGGTAAAATTTGAAGAAGAAAATGATTCCACTTATGTTGAGGTTGAAACCGCTCCGCAGGAATTTGAAAAAAGATATATTGTAACCGGCTTATCGGATGGCATAAATATTGAAGTGAAATCAGGATTGGATATGGAAGACAAAATTAAAGGTGCAGAAATTGATTTGAAAAAACAGAAAGAACAAGAAGGTTAACCTGCATTATTCATGCATCAAGTTTGGGGCAGATGCGAGGCGTCGGAAGCTGAAGCTGTAATAGCTTACTGCGAGGCTTTCGCAACGAAGCAGATGCCCTAAAATTGGTGTACTTTGTAAAAATGGATGATTTTTTTTATCTATGTTCTATCATAAAATACTGTATCACAAATAAATAATTAAAATTCATTCATTTTTATGAATAATGCAGGTTAATATGGGTTGAGTAATTGATTTGAGAATTTCAACTCATTTCATAGATAGGTTTTAGGTTAAGAAATCCTGCTGCAAAAGCAGGATTTCTTTTTTTTATCATTTTATCTCCGTCAGTCTGTTAGCAAGACCTCATCTGCCCGTTACTTTTCCAGGCTGTGAAGAGAAGACTGCATGCAAAAGACAAGCTCTTGTACTTATTTCGCATTTAATTCAGCAACTTTAACAATTACCTGAACAGCTTTTTTCATAGATTGTATAGGTATAAATTCATACCTGCTGTGAAAATTGTGTCCGCCACTGAAAATGTTTGGACAGGGCAATCCCATATACGATAATCTGGCGCCGTCCGTACCACCACGTATAGGTTTTACTTTCGGAGTTACACCTGCTTCTTTCATGGCATTCATGGCGAGTTCTATAATATGAAAGACAGGTTCTATTTTTTCCCGCATATTGTAATATTGATCAACCAGAATTAGCTTTACTGTTCCTGCCCCGTATTTCAGGTTAAGGTGATCAACTATTTTTATCATAAGGTTCTTCTTTTTTACAAATTCTTCTTTGTCATGATCACGGATGATGTAACTGAAACTTGTACTGTCTACAGTTCCGTTGAATTCGGTAAGGTGGTAAAATCCTTCATAATCCTCAGTATATTCCGGCTTTTCGTTCAGGGGGAGCATGCTTTCCAGTTCAAGGGCTATATGCATCGAGTTTTTCATCCGGTTTTTAGCAGTTCCGGGATGTACGTTTAATCCCTGGATGTTGATTTTGGCCCGGGCAGCATTGAAATTTTCATATTCGAGCTCTCCAATGGGGCCCCCATCTATTGTGTAAGCAAAATCCGCCCCAAATTTTTTTACATCGAATTTGTCGGCTCCACGTCCGATTTCCTCATCGGGTGTAAACGCTATTCTTATCTTACCATGCTGAATCTTGGGATTGTTTTTCAGGAATTCCACTGCTGTGATAATTTCTGCAATTCCGGCTTTATTATCTGCTCCGAGTAAAGTAGTTCCATCTGTAGTAATGAGCGGTTGACCTATATAGTCATTCAATGCCGGAAATTCTCTTGACGATAGAACAATAGTTTTCTTTTTATTTAATTCCAGGTTTTTACCGAAATAATTCTCGAATACTTGTGGATTTACGTTTTCAGCAGTAAAATCAGGACTTGTGTCAAGATGTGCAATAAAACCTATTACAGGCACTGCCTTTTTTGTGTTGGCGGGAAGAGTAGCCATCAGGTAGCTGTTGTCATCCACTTCCACATCCTTGAGTCCTATTTCCTTAAGTTCTCCGGCAAGTTCTTTAGCAAATATAAGCTCAGCAGGATTGGTTGGACA
Organism: uncultured Bacteroidales bacterium; assembly: GCA_964416375.1. GTDB lineage: Bacteria > Bacteroidota > Bacteroidia > Bacteroidales > UBA10428 > UBA10428. The sequence continues at coordinate 12,118 of CAYQDZ010000012.1, read as the reverse complement.
TTGATCAGATTTTTCCGTAGATTGTGTGTTTATCTTAACATACTTAAGGAATCTTTCGACAAGCTTTTCCATTTGGATTATTTTTGATGGATTAATTTGATGAGTTAAATTACTAAAATAATGTATTCCTTTGAAATACAAATGCATTGTATTTTATCAGATATTCATGATATTTACTTCAACCTTGCGGCAGAAGAATTTCTTCTGAAGCATAAAGAGGATAATTTTTTCATCCTGTGGCCTTCGCAAGCCTGTGTCGTGGTTGGAAAACATCAGAATACCATGGCTGAAATCAATTCGGCATACCTTAGGCATGATAAGATACCAGTTGCAAGAAGATTAACCGGAGGAGGGGCGGTATTTCATGATCCGGGCAACCTCAATTTCACATTTATTGTGAATGGAGAAAAGGGAAAACTTGTGGATTTCAGTAAATTTTTGACGCCGGTTCTTGAATTTCTTCATTCGAAAAATATTCTTGCCCGGCCGGGAATAAAAAATGAGATCAACGTAAACGGACTAAAAATTTCAGGAAATGCTGAGCATGTGTATAAAAATCGTGTATTGCATCATGGTACGCTGTTGTTTCATACAGACCTGCATGCCTTACAAAAAGCAATTCTGGTAGCACCTGGGAAATACAAGGATAAAGCGGTACAATCTAACCGGGCGGAAGTAATAAATATTTCTGAGTTTCTTGATCATAACATAAGCTTAGAGGTATTCAAAAAAGACTTTTATTCATTTATCAAGGATTACTATGGTGATGCGATTGATTATCAATTCACAAAAAAGGAAACCGGGAAAATTGTTGAGTTAAGGGATGCGAAGTACAGAAAATGGGAGTGGATATTTGGGTATTCACCCACATTTGAAATTCAAAAGTCCATACAAATCGGAAAACACAATATGGAGCTATATCTGAAAATTATGAAAGGAGAGATTGTGGAAGTATTATTGCAGAGTGAATCCTTGAAAGATCAAGCGGAGAGAGTATCAAAAATCCTGCTTGGAAAGAGATTTGAATACCATGATGTAGTTGCATTACTCGATGAAGAAAATTTACATCCGGAAGGACTGAAAGAGTCACTGATGAGCAGTTTTTTCTAAAAAAAGAAGCCAGGATGATGGCTTCCTCAAATTTTGTTTTATTATATTCTGATTACAGAACTACATCTCCATCTATCAGGCTTTCATCGATGTAATCTTCTTCCAGTGGTTCTGTTCCATAAACAATTCCTTCAATATAATAACCGGGATACTCACCGTAGCCTCCTGTGGCTTGCTTTTTAGTGATCAGTACAACAACACCTTTCAATGAAGCTGCTCTTTTTTGTAAACGAATGGTAGCGTTTTTTTTAGCTGCTTTGGGACTGCGTGAACTGGCAGGTGATTTGGCACTTATTTTCCCCCGTTTGTATAACTCAGCAACTTCTCTTCGATCTTCTGTTAACCAGACTGCTTCCCACGAATAGTCATCGACCATCTCAAAAACAGGTTTATTGTACTCCTCAATGCGGCCGTTCTTATATATTATTTTATGAATCTGTTTGCGTTCCATTGTAAAAGTCTCCGGTGAGCCGGGAACTATAAAGCTTACGTAATTCTGAGTAACCTTCACAACATCAACGGGAAGAATTTTTCCTTCAATTTTAAAAATAGTATCTAAAGCTTCCTGTCCCAACACATTTAACACATTCCCAAAAGACAGGGATACTAATAGACTGAAAAGGATTTTTGTTTTTGTCATGATGCTTATTTTTGGATATTTAAAACATATAATTCAACTTCTGTGCCAGAATTTTTACATTCAAACGGAATTCAAGATCGTCTTCACAAAGTTATAAACTTGGCTAATACAGACATCAATATTTTATCACAATTCCATGAATGAATAAAATTCTTCTACAAAAACAATTTAGAATGATAAATTTGTATGAAATAATGGATAGATGAAAAAATGCTTAATTAAGAATTATTAATTGATAATCAGCAATGTAACACTTATGGATATTTCTGTCTCGGATTTTTCTCTAAACCCATATTTCTCGATAAGAATTGTAAGAAAAATCATTCAGAAAAATCATTCAGAAAAATCATTCAGAAAAATCATTTGAAATTTAGTATGAATATACCTTCATGCATGAGATATGGTTGAAGTATCAATTCCAGAGGATGGTTTACTCATACAAAAAGAATCATGGATGTATTGGCCCATTCAAAAAAGATGGATATGGGATTTTGATACACACAAAACCTACAACCCGGAATATAAAAACAGGATGCATGTAATGGCAGCAAAATTTTACTTGTTATGATGGATGTTAGAAAGTATTACAAAAGCAAGCTAATTCAGCTTGAAAATGAAGAAAAATCACAAAAAAGGAAATTGAAAACCCTGGGTTTTACAAGACTTTTGCTATTTGTAGCTATTGTTCTGGCGGTTTTTGTTCTGGTCCCAAAGTCAATGCTTACCGGAATTGGTTTATCCATCTTTTGTTCAGTATTGTTTTTCGTCATTGTAAAAGTTTACAACAGGTGGAATGATAAAAACAAACATACAAGAGCTCTCATTTCTATCAATGAGGATGAATTAAAAGCTTTGGATCATGATTATTCCGGCTTTGATCCGGGAAAGGAATTTATTGATGAGGAACATCCATACAGTTACGATATGGATCTTTATGGGGAGGGATCAGTTTTTCAGTATTTGAATCGCACGGTGACGGTTAAAGGCAAAGCGTATTTGTCACAACTGTTGTCAAAAACAAGCATGGATGCAGAAACCATAACGAGCAGACAGGAAGCGTTAAAAGAGTTAAGCCAAATGATGGATCTTTTACAGGATTTCAGGGCATCCGGTATGTTACTTACAGATGAGTCATCCGATATCTTGTTGCTTAAAGAATGGATCCGGAAGCCTTACCATTATGCATCAAAAAAAAGCATGGTTTTCATGGCTAGGGCTTTACCTCCTGCAACAGTATTATCGATATTGCTTGCAGTGCTTTTCCCGATGTTCAAGATTATCCCCATTGTACTGGTTCTGTTAAACTTCATCATTGTCGGAGCTAGAGCATCGCACAGTTCCGCAGAACATGGACTGATCAGCAAGCGCCTGAATGCCTTGAAAAAATATGCTCTTCTGTTGTCTACAATTGAAAAAGGAGACTATTCAGTCAGCAGGTTGAAATTGTTGTTCAACACCCTGATCTCAGGACCCGATTCAGCAGCAAGATCTATTCTCAGGCTTTCAAAAATTGTATCTGCTTTTGATAATCGTTTAAATTTTATCGCTGCCTTTTTTCTTCAAGGTATTTTTCTGTGGGACATACAATGTATGATCAGATTGGATAGGTGGAGAAAATTCCAGGCTTCGTATTTTGATGAGTGGATGGACAAACTTGCTGAGTTCGATGTTTTGACAAGCTTATCCACTTTTGCATTCAACCATCCTGCCTATGTTTATCCGGGGATTTCTAAAACTCAGGTGCTGCAAACCAAACAGATAGGGCATTTTTTAATCCCTTCGGCTCAAAGAGTATGCAATGATTTTGAGATCGCTAAAAAAGGAGAATTCATTATTGTTACCGGTGCGAATATGGCAGGGAAAAGTACATTCCTGAGGACAGTTGCTACCAATTTGGTCATGGCCATGACAGGGGCTCCGGTTTGTGCAGATTACTTTGTCTTTAAACCTATGCCTATATTCAGCAGCATGAGAACGACTGACTCTCTGAATAAAAACGAATCCTATTTTTATGCGGAATTAAAACGATTAAAAGAAATGCTTGACAGACTGAAAAAAGGGGAAGATCTGTTTATCATTCTGGATGAGATATTAAAAGGAACAAATTCCTTTGATAAACAGAAAGGTTCGCGATCTGCATTGAAACAAATAGTAAAATATAAGGGTACCGGGATTATCGCAACACACGATCTTGAACTGGCAGGCCTGGAACGCGAGCTTCCTCAACAAATTAAAAATCATTGTTTTGAAATTGAAATTGATAAAACAGATATTTCTTTTGATTACCTGTTACGAAATGGCATAACTACCAAGATGAATGCTTCATTGCTGATGCATCAGATGGGAATATTGGAAGAATAAACTTTTGCCGGCATTATCTTTTTTTCCTGTAAATAATTAAGATGGCAGCGGCAATCAGTACCATGCCTATCACCGTATACCACCGCGGTTCTTCTCCGGAAATAATCAACCAGCTAAGCACAGCACCGAGCAAAGGAATAATAAACTTCCAGACATTGATTTCCGAAACTTTTACTTCGGGGCGACTTAACACGATAAACCATAGAGAAAATGCAGCTGCCGAAAGAAAACTAAGCCAGCCTAAAGAAAGGTAATAGAGAAGTGGTTTGTGTGTGAAAGAAAATTCTTCGAAAAAAAATGACAGGACAAGAATGATGGTTCCACCCATGAAAATCTGAATTGCATTCAGGAAAACAGGTGAAATTTTGAGTTTGTTTTTTGAAACCAGGATATTTCCGTAACTACCTGCTATATTGCCTGCAACAAGCAGGACAATACCTACAATTATGGAACCATGATTTTGCATGTTCCGGTCTTTGGCAAGGGCCAACAGAACAATTCCAGAGAACCCAATCATCAAAGCAATTACTTTTCTTAAGGTTAGCGGATCTCTGCCGGTTGTAAAATGGGCTATAAGCGCAACAAAAAGAGGACCTCCCCCTACTATGATTGCAGCTACTGCTGCCGGGGTCTTATTCAATCCAAGATAGAAAAAAGTATAGAGTATGGCTGTCTGGAAAAGGCTTATCCACACGATCTTATCAAAATTTTTCCAGGCTATCTGAAAGTTAGAATACAGGTCTTTGCAGAAAGGAAGGATGAGCAAACCGGAGATCATAAATCGTATGCCTGCAAATTGCAGGGGACTTGAATATTGTAACCCGATCTTAATGCCTGCAAAGGCTGTTGACCAGAGAATACATGCTATCAGAGCAAGAAAAACGCTGTTCCCCTGCCTTGTATTTTTTACCATGGAAGTGTTTTGAAATGAATGTGCAAATGTATGCAGAATAGATGAGACAAAAACTTACATTTTTTACTTTATGAGGCGGGGAAGAAACCTTCCGGTTTGTTTCTGGTAGTGTTTGTACTCGGGGTATTTCCCGGCAGAAATTTTTTCGGTGAAAGACGAGCTTCCGAAGAATAGCAATACAAGAAGTACAGCACCGGCAAGAGACCAGTTTAGCCATTGGCCTGTTGCCGCCACGCTGAACAGATAAAAACTGATCCAGATAGCCTGCTCGGCTGCAAAATTCGGGTGCCTGCTATATTTCCATAATCCCCTGGAAAGAAATCCATCGGCATAACCCTCTGTCAGAGGTTGCTTTGCAGCAATACGCCTGTACTTTTCTTTTTGATAATTGTATTGTTGCTGGTCTGCCAGGGTTTCTATAATGATGAAGCTTACGATCAGAAATGCTGCCAGAACATCAATCCGGTTTAATGTCGTTGATTCTTCCTGTATGGCAAAAAGAGCCGGCAGGCTAATCAGCAGCAAAAGAGCATTCTGGTATAGGGAAATAAAAAGCAGGTTAAAGATTACCCAACGAAATCGACCTTTTAACAGGGGGATCTCTCTCAATACTCCCCATCGGTGATCTTCTTCTCCTCTCCAGGGTATTACATGATAACCTCCACGCCGACTAAAATTATACGTTAGCCGTGCACCCCAAAGTGTTATAAGAATTGCCATGAGAATCATGCGTGGGCTTAAACCTCCCTGGAAAGCAAAGAACCAGACATATACAATAGGAGTAATGCTCCATAATTTATCTACCTGACTGTAATTTTTACTGAGTTCACTCACCAGGAAACAGGTAAGAGCAATTGCCAGCATAATGCGAATGGATGTATCCAGCGCAATCCATTGAAGGTCAGAAAATGAAATATCATTGTATATAGCGATCAGCGGAATGACCAATATCGTGACTAGCAAAAACAGAATGTTCCGAAACATTGTATCAGATTTTAGTACACAATTATACAGAAAATTTTCTTTCATAAGGTATATGATCTCACGGAAGAATCATTTTCAAAGAAGGAATTTTCAATCCTGCTTTTGCTATATTTGTCAGCTTACCTAAGTTGTTTTCTCATGATGCAAGGAATCAATGATTTTCTCTTGAAAATTGACGGTCTCATCGGAGGATCTCCAGCTTTTGTAATACTACTGCTTGGCACAGGAATTGTTTTTACACTCTATCTTGGATTTCCGCAAATACGGTATTTCAGTCATGCGATTCGTGTTGTAAGAGGCAAGTATGACAGAACCGGGGCCAAAGGCGATACCACTCACTTTCAGGCATTATCAACGGCACTTTCAGGTACCGTAGGTACAGGAAATATAGCAGGCGTGGCCCTGGCAATATTTCTTGGCGGACCTGCTGCCCTTTTCTGGATGCTTGTCACAGCCTTTCTTGGTATGACCACCAAGTTTGTCGAGGTGCTGCTGTCTCATAAATACAGAGAGGTTGATGAACAGGGTAAAATAGCCGGTGGACCGATGTACTATATGAAGTCGCGTTTAAACATTACGCTTCGCAATGGTAAAAAAATTAAAACGGGATACTGGCTGGGTGGAATATTTGCCGTTTCTACCATATTTTGCTCATTTGGCACCGGCAGCCTGCCCCAAATTAACAGCATCTCAAACATTATGTTTTCTACCTTCGGAATACCTCATATGCTGACCGGGGCAATACTGGCTGTATTGCTGGGTCTGGTGATTGTTGGAGGAATTAAGAGAATAGCAAAAGTAACTGTACGACTGGTGCCTGCCATGGCCATTATTTATTTTATCGGAGCTATTGCAGTACTCATCACAAATTATCAAAACGTCCTGCCTTCTCTGGTTTCCATATTCACTGATGTTTTTACCGGTACTGCTGCGGCTGGTGGATTTTTGGGTGCAAGCATTAAATTTGCTATTGACAGAGGAGTGAACAGGGGCCTGTTTTCGAATGAGGCAGGACAGGGTTCTGCTCCCATTGCACATGCTACAGCCCGCGCAAATGAATCCGTTTCAGAGGGAATGGTAGCGATACTGGGACCTTTTATTGATACCATAATAATATGTACTATTACCGGACTTACAATTCTCTCTTCGGGTGTATGGACGGAAAAGCATGAAAATAAATTTCAATATGCCGACACCTTTGTACTGGAAGGGATTTATGATGAGTCGAATAGTGAAGATAAAGGACAACTCATAAAATTCTTTCAGGAAGAGGATCATCATGTAAGAAAATACTCCGGAGAGTTGCATGTAATGAAAGGCAGGATATTGGAAGAGGTTACTATTCTGCATTCAAGATCGATTGCTGAAAACGTGCTGGTAATAGATGAATATAAGAATGAATACACCGGATCTTTAAGCTGTGAAGGTGGTAACCTCGACACACAATCTAAGGATGTTTATCTTACCGGCAGGTCACTGGTGCATAGTGCACCCCTTACGGCGCTTGCCTTTAGCCGCGGACTTTTTGGTGATTTTGGAAAGTATATTGTATCCATTGGCCTGCTGTTGTTTGCATTCTCTACAGCGATATCGTGGTCATATTACGGAGACAGAGCCGTGACTTATCTTTGGAGTACGAAGTATGTAACAGTATTTCGTTTAATTTATGTAGCGGGATTTTTTATTGCATCTTTTACAGATACTACTGTTATCTGGACATTTTCAGGAATTACGATTGCTTTAATGGCTATTCCAAACCTGATCGGGCTGTTGATCCTTCATAAAGAGGTAAAATTAACCATTGCAGATTACTGGAAAAAATTCAGGCAGGAAAACATTGGATAAATGTCATTTCTCTTGCAGAACCTCCTTGATTTTTAATTCTATTTCATCGGCCAGTTCAGGATTGTCGTTAAGCAAAGCTTTAATGGAATCACGACCCTGTCCCAAACGAGTCTCGCCATAACTGAACCACGATCCTGCTTTTTTCAATATTTCATGCTCAACACCAAGATCAATTAATTCGCCTTCATGTGAAATACCTTCTCCGAACATGATATCAAATTCTGCCTTTCTGAATGGAGGAGCCAGTTTATTCTTCACAATCTTTACACGAACATGGTTACCCAAAACCTGGTCCCCTTCTTTCAACTGACTGATTCGCCGTATATCTATTCTGGCACTTGCATAGAATTTTAAAGCATTTCCTCCTGTTGTTGTTTCAGGATTACCGAACATAATCCCTATTTTTTCCCGAAGCTGATTGATAAAGACACAACAGGTATTGGTTTTGTTGATATTAGCAGTAAGTTTTCGAAGTGCCTGAGACATTAATCTGGCCTGCAGACCCATTTTTGAATCGCCCATTTCACCTTCAATTTCAGCTTTTGGAGTGAGAGCGGCAACGGAATCAATAACTACGATATCAATGGCGCCGGAACGAATCAAATGATCTGTAATTTCCAGAGCCTGCTCACCATTATCAGGTTGCGAAATGAGAAGATTTTCTATATCAACACCTAGTTTTTGGGCATAAAAACGATCAAAAGCATGTTCTGCATCTATAAATGCAGCAATACCACCTGCTTTTTGAGCTTCGGCAATGGCATGCAATGCGAGGGTGGTTTTTCCTGATGATTCAGGGCCATATATTTCAACAACTCTTCCCCGCGGGTAACCCCCAATACCGAGCGCTATATCCAGGGCAATAGAACCACTGGGGATACAACCTACATCAACAATTGCATGATCGCCCATCTTCATTATGGTTCCTTTACCAAAATCTTTTTCAATCTTGCCAAGAGTTAATTCAAGGGCTTTTAATTTTTCGTTGCGAATATCGCTGGGGGCTTGTTCTTTAGACATTGTATTAAATTTAAATAGTTATACCGGTAATGAATGATTAAAATCTAATCAAAATTAAGCCTAGAAATTAAGCATTTTAATAAGAATAACAAGAAAAAAGTCAAAATAAATATAAAATAACAAAAAATTAAATACTCGTCACGATAATTCATTTAGAATCTGCCGGGTATGATCCTTTGTATCACCTTTTTTTAAGTAGCTCATCATGCTTTATTTTAGTTGTTATGTAAAGATTTTTGTTTTAATACATGCTTGTTATCCGTAAACAAACAATAAAAATCAAGGTTCAATCATTTCTTTTGACTGCTCTCAGTATTTCTCTCTTGCCCGGAGGGCCGGGTAATCGCTCCGTTATAAATCCGGCATTTTGCAAGTTTCTTCTTATTTCCCCTTTTGCACAATACGTTACCAGAATACCATTATTATTCATAGCATGATAGAGTTTTCTGAAGATTTTTTCTTTCCATAATTCAGGTTGGATTTTAGGGGCAAATGCATCGAAATAGAAAAGATCAAATGAGGATTGGAAATCATAATCTGTAATATCAGCTTTGATTTTTTTCACCATAAAATCCGGTGACAATTGTACTTTTTTCTCCCAGGATGAATCGTGCATCTTTTTGAAAATGTTCTTTTGATTTTTTGTAAGGTCAAGGTATTTGTCAAAATTCAATTTCTCTATCACTTGCCAATCAAGAGGAAATAACTCCAAACCATAATATTCGATGGATTTTAAATCTTTTAACATAAGAAAAGAGAGCAAAGCGTTAAGACCGGTACCAAATCCCAATTCAAAAATCCTGATCTTATCTTTTTTTATTTCCCGTAATCCCATTTTAATAAAAACATGCATGGACTCCTGAACGGCACCATATGTGCTATGGTAATGCTCATTTATTTCAGGAACATACAATGTTGAAGAACCATCATCAGTAATTTTTATTTCACTCCTCATGGAATTGTTTTATGTATTGGATAAGTTAGCAAAAGTAAACATGGAAAATTTGAATCGCAAAATCATTCACATTGATATGGATGCATTTTATGCATCCATCGAGCAGCGCGATAATCCGGCGTTAAAAGGCAAGCCTGTTGCTGTAGGGGGTGAAAGAGCCAGAGGAGTTGTTGCAGCAGCCAGTTATGAAGCCCGTCAGTTCGGGGTTTACTCTGCGATGCCCTCAACAACTGCCAAGATGAAATGTCCGGGCTTAATTTTTGTGAAACCCCGTTTTCAGGTGTACAAAAATGTTTCTTCACAAATTCGGGATGTGTTTTTCCAATATACCGATCTTGTGGAACCCCTTTCATTGGATGAGGCTTTTCTTGATGTAACGGTTAATAAGAAGGAGATGCCAGTTGCAACGGAAATAGCCAGAGAAATAAAAATTCTCATAAAGCAAAAAACAGAACTGACTGCTTCAGCAGGAGTGTCGTTGAATAAATTTCTTGCTAAGATCGCTTCTGACTATGATAAACCGGATGGATTATTCGTGATAAAGCCTAATGAGGCAGAACATTTTGTAGAAAAACTTCCGGTAGAGAAATTTTTTGGGATCGGCAGGGTAACTGCCGAGAAAATGCATAAAATGGATATTAAAACGGGAAAAGATTTAAAAGCCCTTACTCTCGAAAAGTTAGTTCAGCTTTTTGGAAAACCCGGTTCCTTTTATTACCATATTGCCCGTGCCATCGATGAGCGTCCTGTGGACCCGAATCGCCTTCGGAAATCAATAGGTACCGAGCAAACCTATGATCAGGATCTGAGCGGTTTACAGGAAATTCTTTTTGAGTTGAAAAATGTGGAGAGTGAACTCATCAGGAGGATGGATAAAAGCGAAGCCGCGGGGCGAACTTTAACTCTGAAGATCAAATTTGAGGACTTTGAACAAATTACACGCAGCAAGAGTCAGAAAGACACATATACCTCAGAATCAATTCATCATACTGCTTTAGACCTTGCTTCTTCCGTTGATTACAGAAACAAAGCTGTACGTCTGCTGGGACTTACACTTTCCAATCTTGAAAACTATGAAGAGATGGAGGCAAAACAATTGCAAATAGATTTTACTACCGGGAATTCATAAGGCTTAAAGACGGGTAAATAAATAATTACCGTGAGCTGATATAAGGTAAAAGATGTAAATTATTGATTTCTAATTATCTATGCAAATCATTTTAGTATATTCTTTGAATCTTGGAGTCATCGTGGCATTTGATTGATAAAAGAACAG
>CAYQDZ010000012.1:0-1004 GCA_964416375.1 uncultured Bacteroidales bacterium | reverse complement strand
TATCGACAATTGCTTTAATGAAATTGCAGCAATTTTTATAAATTTGAGTTGCAAACTACAAACCTATATCAAAATGAAACCCCTTGTTATTTATTTGGCAGCATCATTGCTATTCATTTCCTGTATTGATAATCCCTTTAAAAAACCCGCCAGAAAGATTGAAATTGCCCAAAAAATTGTTGGCTCTTGGAATTTACTGGTTTTAAAGGTAGAGGATTCTAATGGACACTTTCATTATCCCTTTAACGAAGAGATTCAGGGTTTTGCTGTTTTTGACAGGAACAATAATTTTTCACTTCAGTATTATGATGCCACTCGTCCAAGGATGAGGTCTAATGATCCCTTTTTTTGCGCCGATCCTGAAATCCGGATTGCATTTCTTTCCGCATCTTCCTTTTTTGGGAAATACAAATTGTTAAGAGATTCTGTTGATATGAATATTATGGGTTCATTAAATCCTAACCTGAAGGGTATACGGGAGAAAAGACTTTACAAAATTCAGGGAGATACCATGTTGTTGATAGCTCAAGGCAGGAAAATGAATGGAGTGTATTTCAGGGAACATTCGATCTGGTTAAGGAGCGGCAGGTAAATCAAAGAATAAAATGAAATATTCATAATGGAATCTCTTAGGTTTTGTTCATGGAAGATATTTCGTTTTCTCTCGCAGGCGATAACGGCTGATCTCCACACTGCGAAAGGAAAGGCATCTATTAAAGATCCCATTTTCATTAAAAACACAATTGTCCTCTGAACAGGTCTTTGTTCACACCGGATTTGCTAAAGGCAAATTGAAAACAATCTGAACTTTTATTTTTACAGCGAAGAATATTTACTTCCTCATGGTGAGGTATTTCCCGAATAAAGTTGACAGTTAATCCTTTGCATCTGTTCTCTCTCAGAAATTCCATATCGAAAGTATCCATCATCCAATCGATATAACGGGTTGTTGTAAGGTGTTGATTCAGATCAATATCGCTGTAGTTAACTTTATTGGAAAACGA
>CAYQDZ010000011.1:0-29704 GCA_964416375.1 uncultured Bacteroidales bacterium | reverse complement strand
CTGTTTTTGATTCAATAGAAAGAACTAATCTTAGCTCGAACTCACGTTAATTTATTGTTCTTCAACCAGCTGAAGCTCATTACGGATATACAATACAATTTCCCATCTGTCATCAGGAGATACAATGGAACCATGCTCTGACATAACTCCATATCCGTAGGTTATGGTGTGAAATATCTCGCCGTCAGGAATGTCTTTTACTTTCTCATTAATCAGGGAAGCGGGAGGGAATGGATAGAGTGTACCGGTGTAAAGATTACCTTTACCATTTCCCATGTCACCAATGATCAAAAGTTTAGCAAGATTTTTTTTGGATAGAATTTATTTATCCTGATAAAGATGAATAAATCCATTTTGATTGAAACGATCTGATGTATCACCCCGGATGACTTCGAGCACATAATAGTAAACGCCGATATTCAGTTCTTTGCCTGTATTGGTCCTGCCATCCCAGTTGATTACCTGAGCTTCCTGTTCAAAGACGAGCATACCGTATCGGTTAAATACCTGAAATCGCAAAATAATATTTTCATTTTGCGAATCAATGATATAGAAATCTCCTGAACGGACAACAAATACATTAGGCAACTCCAATACATCATATACCTGTACGATTTGCTCTGATCTTGAAAAGCAGCCATAAGTATCATCAATCCAGAGAGTTACCCTGTATGCTCCTGTATCCAGGGTAATGCTGTCAATGGCTGACTCCTGATCATCAATAGTTATTATATAATTGTTAAGTCTTTGATCATTGCCTGTAAGTTCCGTATATCGCCAGTTATAGAAATAAGTAGCAGATGCATCTGTTATTTCATCACGGGGAATAAAGCGATAATTATGATTTGTTGCATACTCTTCATATCGAAATACTGAACTGACTGTTCGATATACCGTAATATAGTCTGTTTTTATGATCGCATCTGACAGATAACCATTAACCACCATGGTAACCGTATAATCACCTTCTTCTGTGTATTCAAATTCTACTGTATTCGTTGCATTGGCCACTGTATCAGCCACATTACCAATTCCAAAATACCATTCTACATTTGTTATTGTATCGGTGTTAACCGTAGAAGGATCAAGGACAAATCTAACAAGAAAGGGAGTACATCCTGTTGTTTCACTGGCTGTAAAATTAGTTTGAGCCTGACCTGATACCAGCAACAACAATTGGATAATCAAAATATATCCTATTCTCCAAAGTCTTATGGGAGCGATCATTCATGTAAAATTATGATTCTTGCTCACTTACTAACGAATATTCTTGGTCAATTTTTTAACAACTTTGAAATTATTGAAGAATTCTTTTGCAAATACACGAAAAACAGTATATATAGGTATTGCTAATATCATACCTGCAACACCTGCCAATGAACCTGCAATCAATATGACCAAAAATATTTCAAGCGGATGTGCATTTACACTATTTGAAAAGATCAGAGGTTGAAACAAAAGATTATCTGTCAGCTGTACAATAGCAAACACAAGGGCCATAAGGCCTATAAGAGGCAACAGCCCGGAATAGAAATTAAGTTCTAAATGTGTTGCTATTCCAATAAGAATGCCAATAGAACTGCCAATTATAGGTCCTAAATAAGGAATTACATTAAGAATGCCGGCTATTAGTCCGATTAAAAGACTAAGACCAAAATCTATACCGATAATGGTAAGTCCTAAGGTTACAAGGATGAAAATTCCGGTTATCTGACTCAAGATTCCAATAAAATAGCGCATTAACAGTTGACGGGTTGAATTCATGCCATGCTTAAAAGCCTCAACATGCTTATCGGGAACAACGGAGAGTATAGCTTCGGCAAAAAGACGTTCGTCTTTCAGGAAGAAGAATGAAATAAAAGAAATGGCAAAAAAAGCAATAAAAATGTTACCAAGAATACCGGCGAAGTAGTTAAACATGTTCGATAGATAGGATACATTGAGAATAGTAATAGCCTTTTGGGAAAAGAATTCCCTTACGGTAAACTTTTCCGATGGGTTAACTTGGTATTTGTCAATTATACTTTCAAGTTTTGAAATAGGATCATCCAGAGATACTAACACTTTCTGTGTATCAATGGCAGACAAAATATTTACTTCATTTACTACGAGTGGAATAATTATTCTAAAGAATGCAATAGAAACAGCCCACAGAAGCAACAATGTACTCAGCGCCCGAAGCCATTTGGGGAGTTTAATTTTATACAATCTTATTTTTCCCAATAACTCAACAAGAGGTCTGCCAATTAATGCAATAACCGCCGATATGAGTATGTAAGCTACAATATGAATGAAATACCATATGGTTAAGATTGCCAGGATTATTCCAAGTCCAATAAGAATGTAGCGTAAGGTAGAGTTCATAGACAGAAATAATTTTTGTAAATGTAAAGTTTTCTGGCACCAATGAAAAAAACAATGGTAAACTATTTGCATGATTTTGCCTTCAACATATGAGCAGGTAAGAGAAACATGGGAATGTTCAAATCATTTTAATTAAATCTTTGTTAAAATAACAGTTACCATCTATCAGAATTATAATTTTGCATTGAAAGAAGAATAATAGGCATGAAGCAATATCTGGATCTATTAAACAATGTGCTTTCACAAGGCGAAGAAAGGCATGACAGGACAGGAACAGGAACTATCGGAACATTTGGATACCAGATGCGATTTAATCTTGAAGAGGGATTTCCTCTTCTTACCACCAAAAAATTGCATTTGAAATCGATCATTCATGAATTGCTTTGGTTTCTGAGTGGCGACACCAATATTCAATACCTGCAGGAGAAAGGCGTGAAGATTTGGAATGAATGGGCTGATGAGCAGGGAGAACTCGGCCCGGTTTATGGTCATCAGTGGCGTTCCTGGACAGCCAATGAAGGAAATACTGTTGATCAGATCAGCAGAGTTGTTGAGGCAATAAAGAGTGATCCAACTTCACGCCGACATATTGTAAGTGCATGGAACGTTGGAGATCTTGAGAAAATGGCATTGCCACCCTGCCATGTTCTGTTTCAGTTTTATGTATCAGGTGAGAGGCTATCTTGTCAGTTGTATCAACGCAGTGCAGATATTTTCCTGGGTGTACCATTTAACATTGCATCTTACTCACTGCTTTTGATGATGATTGCACAGGTTACCGGATTGAAACCTTTTGAATTTATTCATAGTTTTGGCGATGCCCATATCTATTTGAACCACATTGAGCAGGTCAGGATACAACTTACCCGCAAACCGAGAGATCTTCCGGAAATGCGTATAAATAAAAACATAAAAAATATTCTGGATTTCAAATACGAAGATTTTACTCTTACGAATTATGATCCACATCCTCATTTAAAGGGGATGATATCGGTATAACTTATGACCAATATCTCTATTATAGCCGCCATAGGAAAAAACAATGAAATTGGGAAGAACAATGACCTGCTTTGGCGTATTCCTGAAGATTTAAAGAGACTTAAAAAGATTACATCAGGGCATATGGTAATTATGGGAAGAAATACCTTTCATTCCATCAACAACAGGGCTCTCCCAAACAGACGTAACATCGTTATTACTTCCAGGAAAAATTTCAATTTCCCAAATATTGAAATAGTTCATTCAATAGAAGATGCGATAGAATTAACAAAGTCAGAAAAAGAGGTTTTTATTCTTGGCGGAGCTTCTGTTTATCAACAGTTTTTGCCTTACACTCACAGGATGTATCTCACCTGTGTAGAACAAGAATACAATGCTGATACATTCTTCCCGTCTTTTGAATGGTCAGACTGGCAGGTGAAAGAACGGACAGATATTGCAGATGATATAAAAGCAGGTGTTGATTACTCATTTGTTACATTGGAAAGAAAAACCGGAAGATTTTAGTAGATTTATATTCTTAATATCAAAAACTTATTTCTATGAATTATCCAGTTTTATTTTTCTCGGCCATGATTATTGCATCCTTAAATATACTTCAGGCCCAGGAAGAAAAAGTAGTTGGTAAATGGCTTACGGAAGAAGAAACATCGCACGTCAAATTGTTTAAGGCTACCAATGGGAAATATTATGGTAAGATTATCTGGTTAAGAGACGAGCCTGATAAACTGGATGAGAACAATCCGGACCAAAGCAAACAAAATGTTCCCTTAATGAATTTAATGATTTTAAAGGGATTTGAGTACAATGTAAAGAAAAATCAATGGGAGGGAGGCACAATTTATGACCCTGATAATGGAAAGACTTATGATTGTTATATGTGGTTTGATGATGATCCTGCCGAATTGATTATTAAAGGCTACGTATTAGGCATGAAGTTTATTGGCCGGCAAACTCATTGGAAAGCCGTGAATACAGAGTGATTATTTACCATGAGAATCTACTCTTTCACACAGATTTTCCAGTCATTTATCAATATAATTTAACCACTCATTAGATTTAGCGTAAAGTTAAGCGAAACAACGCATAAGGTTGAATTTAATGAAATGAAGAAATTTATCTACTGTATAGCGATTATAGTATTTTTCGCATCTTGCTTCCAATCAGGTATTGTGATTTCAGAAAGTGAATTACCTGAGGAGATATTTTATCTTACTGACCAGGTAGAGCCTTATACCGGTCGGTGTGTGATGTATTATAATAACACCGAGCTTGTGAAACAAGAAATGTCATTCAAAAATGGAAAATTGGATGGTACCACAATCAGTTATTATAGAAATGGCAGTATAAAAAGAAAAGGTGAATATATTGATGGACAGTATAATGGCAAATGGGAGCAATGGGCAGAAAACGGAAAAAAATTGTATGAAGTTCATTACAAGAATGACTCATTGTTTGGGGATTTCATGATTTGGTATTCCACAGGTGTATTGAAGCAGAAAGGGATATATGCTGACAATAGCCGGGCCGGCGTATGGACAGAATACGATGAAGCCGGTATGATCATAAAAAAAATGAATTACAACTAATAAAGCGCGATAAAAAAAGGTAAGAAAAGGATTTGAAGGTTTGTTTGAAGAGGGGACGGTAAGTTCCCTCTTTTTTTATTGAAACCAATTTACAAGTTGTACTATACTCTTTTCATGTATTATCAAAGCTATCTGATCTTTGTGTTATCTCTCTTGTCTTCTGGCAAATCAGCAATTCCATTTGAGAGGATTATAATCAGTCGAAAAATAAATTATCTTTGATTTTCATTGCGGAATTTACTAATCAAAAACCTAAACGCTATGTTTATTCGTATTATCATATTAATCGTTTCTGTATTCTCATTTTCATTATTCTCTCCTGCTCAGACACTTGTGTCAAGTTTTAGGTCAGACGATGGCTTATGGGGTTATATGACAATTGATGAAGAAGTAATTATTCCTGCTAAATACCTTGCAGCAAAACCCTTTAGTACAAAAGGTATCGCTTTGGTTAAGGATAAGAAAACAAAAGAGTACTTATACATTGATGTTAAGGGTAACAAAATTGAATTGAATTGTAACCCGGTAACTCTTAAACCCTTTCATCATGACAGGGCAATTGTGGTAATTGGCGATAATTTTGGAGCCATCAATCTTTCCGGGGAGCTGGTAATTGAAAACATTTACAGCAAGATGGATCATTTTTATGACAACAGAAGCTTTGCCAGAGACCAGGAAAATAACCTTATACTGCTGGATGCAAATGGAAATTCAATTGACATTAGTCAGCACAACAGTACAAACTATAAAGATTTTCATGAAGGTTTGGCAGCTGTAAAAATTGGTGATTCATGGGGATATATAGACGTGGATGGGAATCTCGTAATTGAACCACAATATCCGGGAGTAGGAAATTTCTCTGCCGGACTTGCATGGGCAAGGGTGGAAGAAGAAAAAATCGGATATATCAATAAAAAGGGAGAAATGGTTATTGAACCTGTATACATCAAGTGTCATAATTTTGATGAAAAGAGCGGGATGGCCAAAGTAATGACAGGAGATGATTGGTTTTACATTGATAAAACCGGAGGAAAACTATTAACCAATGCCGATCGCTTTTTCGATTATTCTCATGGTTATGTAAGAGCTGATACGAAAGATGCTCCGGGTTTATTTGGCTACAAGGATAAAGATGGTTCGTGGATCATTGAACCACAATATGAGACATGTGGTGATTTTTATAATGGATATGCAAGAATTCGTGTGAATAAGAAATGGGGTGTAATAGACAAAAGTAACCAGATCATTATTGAGCCAAAATATGATCGTTTGGAAGACTTTATTCTCATTGAAGAATAAGAATTCAATGAATGGATATTCATTAAGCAAGTTTGGAAATATCCAGAGAGCATGAATTAATACAAAAAACCGATTTTATACAAAACCGGTTTTTAATGTTTTGGGTGGAAGATGGTGTTATTCGCAGCTACGCTGCTCATGAAGCCGGAGGGGTTAGCATTCCAAACCATTAAAAACCTCTCACATGCTTCGCATGCTAATCGATGTTCTTTTCCCCTGCTTTTGAAAGAAAACTTTCAACGCAGTAAAAAAGAAAACCGATCTTATACAAAACCGGTTTTTAATGTTTTGGGTGGAAGATGGGACTTGAACCCACGACCCCTGGAACCACAATCCAGTGCTCTAACCAGCTGAGCTACATCCACCATATAGTTAAGAACTAATTCTTGCAATTTCGGGACTACATTCACCCTATACTGTATGCGATTTTATTCGCAAAGCCGGGACAAGATCCCATATATCAGGGTGTGCAAAGTTAATATCTTTTTTCATTTGTCTATAATTTTACTTTAACATGTAGATATTTTGATGTTTCATTGTTTTGTCAATAGTAGTGGTTTGTGTTGCCTCACAATTTTAAAATATTCAATGGTGTTCGGCGCGCCCTCATCATATAAACACAATGTTAATGAGATGAATATATCAATGGTATTCATACTCCTTTTATAATTACGATTGCCAATGATGAGGGGGTCAATTAGAAAATCAGTATTTTTATTGTTTTAACTCTCAAATATTACGGATGGATGTATTAGAAGTCACAAACAAAATTCAGGCTGAAGAATTTTTAAGGGTACCAAAGATTTTATACAAAGAGGATAAAAATTGGGTATGCCCGCTTGATGTTGAAATTGATGGTATTTTCAACCCCGAATCAAATATTTGTTTTCAGTATGGAGAAGCAATACGATGGATACTAAAGGATGACCGGGGCAAACTAATTGGTCGCATTGCAGCGTTCATTGATGAGAAAAAGGCTAATTTATATGACCAACCGACCGGGGGCGCAGGTTTTTTTGAGTGCATTGATAATCAGGAAGCTGCAAATCATTTGTTTGATACTGCTAAAGAATGGT
Organism: uncultured Bacteroidales bacterium; assembly: GCA_964416375.1. Taxonomy (GTDB): domain Bacteria; phylum Bacteroidota; class Bacteroidia; order Bacteroidales; family UBA10428; genus UBA10428. The sequence goes on along the minus strand of CAYQDZ010000011.1, from coordinate 22,377 downwards.
TAAGTGCAAAAGGAATGAAAGCCATGCAGGCCCCCATCAATTTTGGAGAGAATTACAACCACCAGGGCCTGCTTATCGAAGGATTTATACAACAAGCATACGGTATGCCTTACAATTATCCTTATTACCAGAATTTATTTGAAAAATATGGATTTAAGAATTATTTCGAACAAAACTCATTTCATAAAAATCTGGCTGAAGATTTCCCCGATCATTTGGTGAAATTTGCTAAATATACTTCCTCCAGATCCGGTTATAGTTTTGAGCACTTTAAATACAACAATGTAGATAAATATGTTGATGATTTTGTAGTTACTTACAATACAGTTTGGTCGGCTTTTCATGATGGTTACATTCCTCTCAGGCATGAAGAGATAAAAAAAATATTAGAAGAAGCGAGTATGATGATCGAAGAAGAATATATATGGTTTGCTTACGACAAAGGGAAACCAATTGGTTTGATGGTTGCCTTTCCTGATGTAAATCAAATTTTAAAAAAACTGAAAAATGGCAAACTTAATTTTTTGAACAAGTTGAAATTTATTTATTACAGGAAAAGAGCTATAACAAGAGCAAGGGCGTTTGTTTTTGGCATATTGCCTGAATACCAGAATTCTGGGGTATTAGCAGCCTTATTTTATCAATTTGTGAAAGTGCTTAGAAAAAAACCAAGACAAAAAGAAATTGAAATATCATGGATTGGTGATTACAACCCAAAAATGCTTAGTATTTTTGGTAAGTTTGGAGCCAAACTTGTAATTAAACATGCAACCTACCTGCATCTTTTTGATCCAAAAGCGCCATTTAAAAGATTCGACAATGAATTTGAAGGCAAATTATATAAATAAATATTTTCATAAATGTGATTTTGGAATAAGAAAAATTTATGTAATTTTGCAAACCCAATATTTGGAGCAGGAAATTAAAGGAAAAAGAAAAAACAATGAAAAAAGACATACATCCAAAGAATTACAGACAGGTTGCATTCAGAGATATGTCAAACGGGAATACCTTTGTTACGCGATCGACTGCGGCCACAAAAGAAACTGTAAAACTTGAAGATGGTAAAGAATATCCGCTCATTAAACTTGAGATATCAAATACATCGCATCCATTTTATACAGGTAAGATGAAATTTGTCGATACGGCAGGGCGTGTAGATAAGTACCTCAGCAAATACAAGAAGCATTTAGATAAAAAAGCAAAATAGTTTATAATTATCTTTTGAAGATTTTGAAAGCTCCGCTATTTTCATAGGAAAATTCGGAGCTTTTTTAATGCCTCCAAACATCTTGTACTATGTTCAATCAAAAAAACACAATACTCTTTGACGATGATAACAGGGATAATCTTCTGCCACTTACCTACACAAGGCCTGTCGCTGAGATCAGAATAGGTATTACCACCATAAAAGAAAAGTGGCATTTTTATGATATCGCATCTTGTTCCTATCATACTGTTGCATACTTAAGCAAGAAATACCCGATGGAATTAGCAGAAGATAATCTCTTCATTAATTCTTGTCTTATTCCTGATCAAAAACTGGTGGATACTCTGGACAATCTAAATGCGAAAGAGGTTCTCAGAAAAGGAGATATAGTCCTGGCCTATCGTGGTTCCAAACCCGAGTCATCAGATCAACTTAGTAGTCATGGGAGAAATGAAATAGATTATCCTGATGAGGTAGTATGTATCCGAAATCTCTGGGATATATTCACCCTGAATGATAAGCTGCTCAGAGATGATTATCTGAAGGTTACCAACAATCGGATATCCCAACCACTAAGCGATACAAACCAGGTTGTTGGTGAGCACCAGGCTTTTCTTGAAGAGGGAGCAAAAGCGGAATGCTGTATATTCAACACTTCCAATGGTCCTGTTTATATTGGCCGGGGCGCTGAAGTAATGGAGGGCACGATGATCAGGGGCCCCTTTGCTCTTTGTGACAACTCAGTGGTTAAGATGGGAGCAAAAATATACGGAGCAACAACAATAGGTCCCCATTGTAAGGTAGGTGGAGAAATTAACAACTCAGTATTTTTTAGTTGCTCCAATAAAGCACATGATGGATTTCTGGGTAATGCAGTTATAGGAGAATGGTGTAACCTGGGAGCAGATACCAACAATTCCAATCTGAAAAACAATTACGCTGTGGTGAAACTATGGAATTATCCCAGAAATAGATTTGTTGATACCGGGCTTCAGTTTTGCGGATTGATTATGGGAGATCATTCAAAATGTGCTATCAACACCATGTTCAATACAGGTACTGTGGTGGGAGTAAGTGCGAACATTTACGGTTCAGGCTTTCCTCGTAATTTTGTACCATCCTTTTTATGGGGAGGTTCGGGTGGTTATCAGGTATATAAAATCGAAAAGGCATTGGAAACAGCTGAAATTGTTATGAAACGAAGAAACATAACTTTACCTGATATGGATGTTGAGATTTTAAGGAATGTTTTTGACCTTACAAAGAAATACCGGAAAGAATCATAAATATATAGTTTTTTATGGCACGTTCATTGTCATATAGGCGAAAGTCAATAATTAAGATAAACATATGACAGTTTGTCTTGTTGTTTTATCATTGGAAGAAGAGATATAATTACTATGAGCAAGAGCACAGAGAACGATCTAAAAAATATATTTATTGCAAATGCTGTAAATGATGATACTGATTTCATTCCATTAATTACGGATGAAGATGAAGATAGCCTGTTAAAAGGTGAAGTACCCGAATCATTGCCAATTTTACCTTTGCGCAATACCGTTCTGTTTCCCGGCGTGATTATACCTATATCAGTTGGAAGAGAGCAATCTATGAAACTGATAAAGGACATTTATAAAAAATCGAAGATATTAGGAACTGTAGCCCAAAAAGATCCGGCAATAGATAAACCTCAGATGAAAGATTTGTATTCCGTTGGTACGATTGCCCAGATCATCAGAATTCTGGAGATGCCCGACGGGACAACTTCAGTAATTATACAGGGCAAAAGACGATTTCATTTGGAGGAGCAACTCAAAGATAAACCGTATCTGATAGCCAGGGTATCACAACTGAATGACTCCAAACCGAAAAAAAGGGATTCTGAATATGAAGCCATTGTGGGATCATTAAAGGACCTGTCTTTAAGGATAATTAAGCTTTCAAGCAACATTCCACCGGAAGCTTCATTTGCAGTCAAGAATATTGAGAGTTCTACTTTCCTGATAAACTTCATCAGCTCAAATAGTGATATCAAGTTGCATGATAAGCAAAGCTTGCTTGAAAAGGATGAGCTAAAAAAGCGAGGGATAGCACTTCTTGAGTTTCTCGTACATGAAGTACAAATGCTTGAACTTAAAAATGATATTCAATCAAAAGTTAAGCTCGACATTGATCAGCAACAACGGGAATTTATGTTGCATCAACAAATGAAAACCATTCAGGATGAGCTTGGGGGAAGTCCTATTGAACAGGAAATCGAGGAATTGCGTGAAAAAAGTACCAAAAAGAAATGGGGTAAAGAAGTTCAGGAAGTTTTTGATACAGAACTGGAAAAGTTGCATAGGGTAAATCCTGCAACCGGAGAATATTCAGTGCATGTCAACTATTTACAAACGCTTTTGGACCTCCCCTGGAATTCTTATACAAAAGACAACTTCAATCTGAAACGGGCAAGGAATATTTTAGAAAAAGATCATTACGGTCTGGAGAAAGTGAAAGACAGAATTCTTGAACACCTCGCTGTTCTGAAGTTGAAAGGAGATTTAAAATCGCCTATACTTTGCCTTCATGGACCTCCGGGTGTCGGCAAAACATCTTTGGGTAAATCCATTGCACGTGCTTTGAATAGAAAATATGTCAGAATGTCGCTTGGAGGTTTGCATGATGAGGCTGAAATACGAGGTCACAGGAAAACATATATTGGAGCTATGCCGGGAAGGATAGTACAAAGTCTGAAGAAAGCCAAATCTTCGAATCCTGTATTTGTTCTTGATGAAATTGATAAGGTGGGAAAAGACATCCATGGCGATCCGGCATCTGCTTTACTTGAAGTTCTTGATCCGGAACAAAACAGTGCATTTTACGATAATTACCTTGAGATGGAATATGATCTTTCCATGGTCATGTTCATTGCCACTGCCAATACAACATCCACCATACATCCTGCCCTGATTGACAGAATGGAACTTATTGATGTTAGCGGATACATTGTGGAAGAGAAAATTGAAATTGCACGCAGACACCTTATCCCTCGTTGCCTTACCAATCATGGACTGAAAAGGGAACATCTTTTTTTTCCTAAAAATACCATTGCATACATCATAGAATACTTTACTCGTGAATCGGGAGTCCGCGAATTGGATAAAACACTGGCACAGATATGCAGAGTGGTGGCAAAAATGGTTGCTCTTGAAGAGGACTATAATACTAAATTATCTCAGGCTCAGGTGAAAAAAATTCTCGGACATCCGAAATATAAAAGAGATAAATACGAGGGGAATGAATATGCGGGAGTTGTTACAGGTCTGGCCTGGACCCGTGTTGGAGGAGAGATATTATTGGTAGAGACCAGTTTAAGCAAAGGGAAAGGGAAACTTACACTTACCGGAAATCTGGGTGAGGTTATGAAAGAGTCGGCCGTAATAGCACTGGAGTATTTAAAATCACATTGTGATGCATTGAATATCACATCAGAAATATTTGAAAACTGGAACTTTCACCTTCACGTCCCTGAAGGAGCCATCCCAAAAGATGGGCCATCGGCAGGAATTACCATGGCAGCATCTATTGCTTCTGCTCTTACCCAGCGCAAAGTAAAAGGGAAAATTGCCATGACAGGAGAAATCACTTTGCGCGGTAAAATATTGCCTGTGGGAGGTATCAAGGAAAAAATCCTTGCAGCAAAAAGGGCAAACATCAATGAAATAATTATTTCTTCTGAGAATAAAAAAGATATTGAGAAGATCAAGCAGATCTATCTTGAAGGATTAAAATTTCATTATGTTGAAGACATTTTGCAGGTGCTCGATATTGCCCTGTTGAAGCAGAAAGTAAAACGCCCATTCGATTTCAGCATACAATCCTGACTGGAATAAGATTTTGATTTGTTAGAAGGACTCCTTATTTATTACGAATAAAACTAAAAATAAATGAAAATGGGTGCTGGTCTGTTTTGGGGTATTATCTTGATAGCTATAGGTTTGAGTATTATCTTCAGGGTCATGTTTGGCATTAGTATTTTCCGTATTGTAATAGCTGCAGCATTCATTTTTCTGGGAGTGATCATACTGGTTGGTAAACCTGTATTTCGCTCAGATAAAGAGGACAAAGATGTTATCTTCGGAGAAAGAACATACAAATCATCACAAATTCAAAACAGTGAATACAATACTATTTTTGGCAGAACTATTTACGATTTTCGCGATGTCGATTCTTTGCCTGTAGGTAAGACAAAAGTTAAATTCAATACCGTCTTTGGAAGCACGGATATTTTACTGCCTTCGGATTTAGCCGTGCAAATAAAAACTGACGCAGTTTTTTCTGCCGCAAAGTTACCCAATGGAAATACGGTCGCTTTTGGAAGTGCAAATTATAAATCTTCAGCTGCCGATACTGCTTCCTCAAAGTTATACATCGAAGCCAGTGTTGTTTTCGGAGGAATGAATATTGAGCAAAAAAAATAAAAACTACCTTCCTTTATTCAATTCAAAAGACTTATTAGGATAGGATTATACAGGAAATTTTACAATGTTTATTAAAGAGCGGGTAATAGTATGGGATTGGAACGGAACACTTCTGGATGATGCGGAAGTGTGTCTTTCTACAATGAATACCATGCTGGAGCAAAGAAATTTACCAACTATCAATCTCCGGATCTATAAGGAAGTATTTAACTTCCCTGTTATGGAATATTATGAAAAGATTGGCTTTGATTTTCAGGTTGAAAGTTTTGAGAAATTGTCTCTTGAGTTTATGGATGCCTATACAGCAAGTTTAAGTGAGGCATTTATTGTTCCCGGCGCCGAACAAGTGCTGAGGATTTTAACAAGTCTTAGAAAAGAAAATGTTATCATTTCAGCCATGAGACGGGATATGTTAATCAACTCGGTGAAAGAGAAAGGCATTGAAAACTATTTTAAAGCAATAAAGGGCATACATGATATTTATGCGGCAAGTAAGACTTCATTGGCTCTTGATTACGTCAAGGAAAGAAATTTATCAGCTGAAGATATTCTGTTTATTGGCGACACCATCCATGATTATGAGGTGGCTACAGAAATAGGCTCCAGGTGTATTTTAATCGCTGACGGGCATCAGTCAGAAGAACGCCTGAAAGCCACAGGAGCTAAAGTTATACCTGCATTAACTGCATTTTTACCTTATATTCTACCGAAAAGTTTATAAATTTAGCTGCAACTAGTTTCTGATTGCATGTCAAAATCACTAGTAAACAAGAAGACAAATTTCGGAACATTTGAGGTTTTTGTCACTTCAATTTCAACCATTCTTGGAGCTATCCTTTTCCTTAAATTCGGATGGGCAGTAGGGAATTATGGATTTATATCTGTGGTCGGACTTATATTTATTGGTCACCTGGTTACTATACCTGCTGCATTTGCTGTTGCTGAAATTGCTACCAACCAAAAGGTTCTTGGCGGGGGGGCCTATTATATTGTATCGAGGTCATTTGGTTTGAATATTGGCGCAGCAATTGGTGTATCGCTATACTTGTCGCAGGCAATCAGCATAGCATTTTATATCATTGCTTTTGCCGAAGCATTTCGGCCCGTACAGGAATTTTTATTTCAAAATTTTGGTTTTCCCATGGATCCCAGATTGATAAGTCTTCCTGTAATGATCATTCTATCCGTAATTGTACTGCTAAAAGGCGCCAATTTGGGAATGAAGGCTCTTTACCTTGTTGTTGCCATTCTGGGAGTTTCATTGCTTATGTTTTTTATTGGACATACGGATGTAGCTCCAATAACGAATGCTTTTTATTCAGGAGTAGAAAATCCGGCAAATTTCTTTTTTGCCTTTGCCATTATCTTTCCCGCTTTTACCGGCCTTGCTGCCGGATTAGGTTTGTCTGGTGACTTAAAGAATCCTACAGTATCCATTCCAAGAGGAACATTATTGGCTACAGTAGTAGGTTTGTTTGTATATATTGCGGTGGCTTACAAATTAGCAATTTCTTTCTCACCTGAAGAATTGGCTGATCCGAAAAACAGTTTGATCATGCAAAATATTGCTTATTGGGGTCCTATCATTCCCATCGGTCTGGCCGCTGCTTCATTGTCTTCTGCTTTGGGTTCAATTTTGGTGGCTCCGCGTACACTTCAGGCAATAGGAGCGGATGACATACTTCCTAATAAATTCTTAAATCGATACTTTGCCAGAGGAAAGCCGGTTTCGAATGAACCGAGAAATGCAAGCTTAATCAGCATAATCATTGCCTTCTTCTTCATCGCAATTGGCTCTATTGAGTTTGTAGCACAGATCATATCCATGTTTTTTATGCTTACTTATGGTGCTATTTGCCTGATTTCATTGCTTGAACATTTCGCGGCCGATCCGTCATACAGGCCAACCTTTCGTTCCCGCTGGTATATATCATTGATAGGAACAATTCTGTCCTTCTGGCTGATGTTTAAGATGAATGGACCCTATGCCATAATCTCACTGATCATAATGGGGATGATTTATTATACAATATCTGTGAGTAAAAAGGAAACCAAAGGCTTTGGTAAATTGTTTCGAGGAGTTGTTTTTCAGCTTAGCCGGCAACTTCAGATTCTTGCCCAGCGAGCCGATAAGGAAGACCTTGACGTGCATTGGAGGCCTTTTGCTATTTGCATTTCACAAGATACCTTTATCAGAAGAAGTGCTTTCGATTTGTTACGATGGATATCTTTTAAATATGGTTTCGGAACCTATATTCATTATATCGAAGGGTACCTTTCCAAACAGACTTCAAAAGAATCTAAAGAGGTACTTGAACGATTGATTAATCTTGCTTCTGTGACCAAAAACAGGGTGTACCTCGATACCCTTATCAGTCCCTCGTATACATCTGCTATTGCCCAGGTTGTTCAACTATCTGGCATCTCAGGAAAGGGAAACAATATGATTCTGTTTGAATTTAGCAGGACAAATTCAGAGGCATTTAAGCGCTCTCTTGAAAATTACTCTCTGATTCATTCCACAGGATTTGATGTTTGTGTGCTGAACACATCGTACAAGGGATTTGGTGACAAGCGTGAGATTCATATCTGGATTACTTCACACGACTACGAAAATGCTAACCTGATGATACTTTTGGCCTATATCATACTGGGACATCCTGAATGGCACAGAGGTCAAATTAAAATATTTACGATTTTTAAGCAAGATGAGTTGAATGAAAGAAGAGCAAAATTGATGTCTCTTATTAAATCAGGTCGTTTGCCGATATCACCAGGAAATATTCAGGTTATTCCTTCTGATGATCAGAGAAATACGAAGGAATTGATATCACAGAAATCGGTGGATGCTGATCTTACCATTGTTGGATTTCGTCATGAGCTTGTAAAAGCAAAAGGCATTGAAACCTTCACGGGACTGGATGATATCGGGAATATTTTGTTCGTAAGCTCGCAAAAAGAAAGAGAGATAAGCTAGATTGGATTGAAAAGGGCGTATTATCTTTGTATTTAAATTGTCAAACATAAATTATGAAAAAAGCTTTATTTCCTGGTTCATTCGATCCCTTTACCATAGGCCATGAATCTATTGTTAAAAGGGCATTGACTTTGTTCGATAAAATAATTATTGCCATTGGTTACAACACCGGCAAAATGGGCTATTTCTCATTAGAACAAAGAGTTGAATGGATAAAAGATGTATTTGCAGACGAAGATAAAATAGAGGTTGAGGTATTTGAATGCCTCACCGTTGATTTCTGTAAACAAAAAGAGGCGAATTATATATTACGAGGATTAAGGACTTCTTCAGATTTCGAATACGAAAGAGCTATAGGACAAATGAATCGTTCCATGTACCCTGAAATAGAAACAGTATTTTTCCTTACTCAACCTGAGCACACACATATCACATCGACCATTGTGCGAGAGGTCATTAAATATGGAGGTGATGCATCTATTTTTCTTCCGGACAAAATAAAAATTTCACTTTAATCGTTTCCTAACCATTATGCAGAAATATTTCTTCACCTTTTTTTTCAGCCTGTCATTGTTAGGGTCTTATGCACAGAACAATGTTAGAATATTCGGACAGGATACCAGCTATGCAGGTGTAAATATCGAGTTTCTGCACTATTCAAATCATATTACAAATACTGAAGTTCTATTGGGAAAATGTACTGTTGGTGATGATGGCACTTACGATATTCAATTTCATATTGATGAAACAACTTTTGTTTTTGCTTATATCGGCATTTATAAAGTACATCTTTATGCAATTCCTGAAAACTCATATGCTATCATGCTGCCTCCAAGAGTAGATAAAAAGCCGCAGGATTTTCTGAATCCATATTTTTCTCCGGTTATTGCGCATCTCGGTACTGTTGATTTTCAGGAGACAGAATTGAATATGCAAATAAGAATGTTCAATGATTCCTATCTTCCTTACTACAATAAACACATCATGGCCATCAGAGAAAAGGATGATTTTGATGAATTGGATAAGGATATTTTTCGTATGGAAAAAACGTTTTCCTCCTCGGAGAATGATTTTTTTAACAATTATCGAAAGTATCGATATGGACTTTTAAGGCATCTTGCCTATCAGCAAAAATCAAAAAGTATATCTGACGAATATTTTAAGGATCAACCCATCCGGTTAAGAAATCCTGCTTATATGGAGCTTTTTAACAAGGTATACGACAAATATTTCCATCATTTTTTACGCACAGCTGAGGGCAAAGAATTGGAGAATACCATTTCTTCCGGACAGCTCGGTGAACTGCGTAAATTGCTGGCTAATGATAAGGTGTTAGGGAAAGACAAACTGTTAGACATGGTGATTTTGAAAGGAATTTATGATGAATTTTATGATGACAATTATTCCCGCAGTGCTCTTCTTGAAATTTTAGATGTCTTTATAAAGGAAAGTAAAAATCCGGACCTGACAGCCATTGCAAATTCAATAAGAAAGAAAACCACCAAATTATTGGCCGGATTTTCTCCTCCTGAATTTGAATTGTTCAATGGCGACAGCAATCTGGTTAGCCTTCAGGATTTTAAAGGTAAATTTGTATACCTGAACTTTTGCAGTTGCTTTAGCTACACTTGTTTGAATGAGTTTAAATTTTTAAGCGTCCTGTATGAAAAGCATAAAGGTCGTCTCGAAATTGTAACGGTTATTGTAGATAATGATAAGGACGTTATAAACAGCTTTTTAGAACGCAGCAAGTACCAATGGGTATTTCTTCATTATGGTAATCAATCCGCTATTATCAAGGACTATGATATTAGAGCCTTTCCAATTTACTACCTGATTGATCCTGAGGGAAAGCTTGCTTTATCTCCGGCACCATCTCCCGGAGAAGAATTTGAAGCCAGATTTTTCAAGTTATTAAGAAGTAGGGGGGATTTGTAACTAAAACTGGAAATATATAAAGGGCTGCAAACCTGCTGAAACTGATTGATAAATTACAAGAATCACTACAACAGCAATGCCTATTTTCTGGTAAAGAGGTCGATCAATAAACCAATCGCGGTATTTCACCTTGATGGAATCTGGCAACCAGTGAACAACCAGCCCGAATGTCATCAGCAATAAGACCTTCCAATAGTTTACTATCATGGATGGGACCAGTGGCCAGGCAAAATTTTTACTTACCTGCGTCAGCAATTCATAGCTTCCCTGCATTGATTCTCCCCTGAACCATATACGGGTAAATGTGATGAATGTGAATGTAAAAAAAATCTTCCATGTGTTGACCAGCCAATGGGTACTGTTCTCGTAAGGACTTACCTTTCTCCAGAATTTATAGACCACAATACCCAAACCATTCAAACCTCCCCAAAGCACAAACATCCAGCTTGACCCATGCCATAAACCTCCAATAAGCATAGTCAGCATAAGGTTTATGTTGGTGCTTACAGTAAGCTTTATGGAAGGAAAAATTCGGGTAAGGAACCAAATAATAGTAATGACAGAAATAAAAATGGGGATAAGTATTAAGTTGCCGGCAATAAGAACGATGAACAATAAAATAATAGTGAGACTAATGTATGTGAAGGCCGAGCCTCCTCTGTTACCCCCCATGGGAATATACAAATAATCTTTCAGCCACGATGATAAGGATATATGCCAGCGTTTCCAGAATTCGCCAACATTTTTTGCCTTGTAGGGAGAATTAAAGTTTTTTGGAAGATAGAATCCCATCAACAGGGCAACTCCGATAGCAATATCGGTGTAGCCTGAAAAATCGCAGTACACCTGCAATGAATATCCGAATAGGGCAAACAAATTTTCAAATCCCGTAAAGGATGCCGGATTAGAAAACACACGATCAATCAGGTTTACAGCGATGAAATCCCCAATAAGCATCTTCTTTGTTAATCCCTTTAGAATAAGATAAACCCCAAGCCCAAACTCATAATTAGAAAGTGTGTACTTTTTGTAAAGTTGGGGGATAAAATCGGCAGCCCGCACAATAGGGCCTGCAACAAGCTGAGGGAAAAATGAAACATAAAAGCCAAAGTCAGTTAAGCTTTTTACCGGTTCCACTTTCTTTTTGTAAACGTCAAGTGAATAGCTGATTGTTTGAAAAGTGAAGAAGGATATACCAACAGGAGGGAGGATCTTACCAAGATCAAAATGAGTGCCGAACATAACATTCGACCATTTTGCAGCATGAGTTACCACTTCAAGATGAGTACCGAAAATTGTATTGAATGTTTCGGTAAGAAAGTAATCGTATTTAAAAAAAGCCAATACACCGAGGTTTAATGTAACGCTCAATGCCACCCATAATTTTCTATGCAACAAAATTTTCGACTTGTATATAGCATGTCCGATATAAAAATCGGTTAGAGTTGAGAACAGAAGAATAGCAAAGAATAATCCTCCTGTTTTATAGTAAAAGAACAAGCTTATCAGAAAAAGGTAGGTATTTCTGAGAGCATTTTTCTTGTACAGTATGGTATACCCTCCAAGGACCACGGCAAAAAAGATCCAGAAATTAAGCCGGGTAAAAATCAATGGGTGATTTTCATTGAATAAGAATATGTCCTTGAAAAAATCCATTCCTTACATGAGGATTAATACAATCTATTTATTGTTTACAAGATCTGATTTGCTGCTTGTTAATTGTTCTTCCCACCCTTTCAAAAAGGCTGAAAAGAATAAATCGCCTTTGAGTAAATAACCTTTCCGGTTAAAATGTATTTTATCATATTTCATCATATTCAGAGAATACCATGCCTGCACTGAGTTAAGACCACCCATTATGGTATAAAAATCCCATACCCCACAATGGTATTCTTTTGATAATTCGCAGATGACATCTCGCATTATCACCGTATTGTGGTTTACATAACGCTTATATAAGTAACTATCATTTGGAACCGTAATAATGATTTGCGCTTCTGGCAATGCCTCCAATGTATTATTTAGTAATTGCCTGTATTCGCGGCGGAACTTTTCTTTGTCAAAACCTCGTGTGTATGCATCGTTGGTTCCGATCGAAAAAATAACCAGCTGAGGAGAGAGTGCCTTGAGGTGCTTTTTATATAAATTGCAGCTCAAATATGAATTCAGCATAGCACCATTCACACCTACGGTATTATAGACTACACCGGGATCATCGTTGTCAAAAGAAATACCCGTTAAATCGAAGGAATCAAAAATCGTGTCTTTTTGAATGATCAGTTGAAATGAATCGTAATCATCTGGAAAATAAATTTGTGTATATCCAAGGCTGTCAATATAAGAGCCAGTATACAGGTTTTCATTAATTTTTACTTTCAAATGATAAGAAGTTGGTCCATGAAATATACGTACTGAATTGAACGTATAATAAACCGAACTATCTCTGTTGATATCAAAAGTGATCTGGGCGATAGAATCAGAGGTCATTACAGAATATCCGGTAATACCAAGATTGCAAACTTTCTGTTTCCGGGTGTTTTTACAGTACACCCAATTGCCATTGTATGTGACTCTGAAGTTTGACGGGCCATTTGTTTTGGCAATCCGGTAAGGGAAAATCAATCCTCTGCCACCATTCATATCCGGAGACATCTCCTGAATTCTTTTGCGTATTAAATGGGTATAAATATCTGCTTGTATGTGTGAACCGCCGATGTGCAATACCTGAAGTTTTCCTGTTCCTTTCGCTATGATGGTATCTATTGTTTTATAAATGTTTTCAAAACCTGAATTATTGTTTGCCAAATAAATGAAATTGCTGTCGTATTGAATAAAACTGTAACGTTTATGTTCCAGGTAATAATCGCCTGTTTGAGAATAAATGGTGTAATTATTCAGATGGAACAACATGAATACAATCAGGCTCATCTTTCTGGTTAAAATATAAGTCATACTAATTCTCATTCTTCACAGATGTGTTCTTTTTGTATACACTGTATTCATACATCAGGGAATTGTAAAACATATGGGCAATTATTTTTGCTCCGCGAGTATTGAAATGCACAAAGTCTTTTGAAGCAAGAGGAGGATTGGCAAATACCCAGCTTGGCATGGAATTCTTTCCGCCCATGGCTTCATACATATCCCAATAAATGCAGCCTGCATCAAATGTCGCATTTTTCATTGCATCGCGTATCTTTTCAATATTAGGATAAGATACATACCTGTTTTTTTCTTTCATTGACATGTCTGCTACACCAATTACCACAACTACAACATCAGGAAGTATTTGCCTGATACGTTTCAGCTGAGAATGAAAAAGCCTTTCGTAATAACCATAATCATCTGTTATATGCGGCACAACATTTCCTCCGAATTGCAGGATTATCATGTTCACGTTAAGTTTTTTGTAATGTTCTTTTAGTAATGACTTGTCCATTTTGGTAAAAACCAGACCTGAACTTCCCCGCATGGCTATATTATCTACCGCAATACCCGAAATGCCATCAAGGGCAATTCCATATATATCCGGACTATCGGCACCTTTGAAAACGATTTTAATATCAGAAACCGGTTCGTCAAATACCCATCGGATAGTTTTCAGACTACTGCTTTCAGGGTACATTTCAGCCTCAAGAAGATCCTCTTCCTGGTACAGTTCTACAATGAAAGCTTGGTTATTATGGCTATAGAATAACCGGCATTGCTGGAAAGATTTAGTATTTGAGTATGAATAAACTGAAGGGGAAAATGAAACCCATGATGTGATGATGGAAGTATCAGAATCATTGGTGTAAGCATGAGAGGGTGAAAACCTGCAAAAACTGGCTAATGCGCCGTAGCGGTTGTGCGTTAAAGTGGTATCACGCATTCCGTAAAGAGTATATCTGTTCCAGTTATCAGAATTTTCCTGAAAAATAGAATATTTAAAATCGTATATCTGTTCAACAGGAACCAGGCCTACCCCTGCTCCTCCAAATTTTTTTTGAAGCCGGTTTCTGAGAAATGAAGTGATTCGGTCACCTTCTATTTGTGAATCACCATAATGCATTATACGTACCGGATTATTCGATGTGCTGGCCTTATCGAAAGCTTGAAATACAGGATGGATTATTTTTCTGTTTTTGTCAGGAAATTTGAGCAGGGCAATACTGTTTTTCAGGCTATCTGCATTTGCCCTTATGGTATCCCAGGGTTGATTATCATCAACATCCAGAAGATTTTCAAGTATTGAATCAGTTATGAATGCATTGGAAATTTTATCAGATATATCAGCATATTCCTCTTCGTTGGCTGTAAAAATATCTTCAGGAGTAGCAAAACTGATTTTCATGGTTCTGCCAAGAGGTATACCATTCCTGGGCATAAGAAAAGAGACAACAAGCAGTATAGTAAATACGGAGACAAGGAAAAGCAGTGTTATGTATGGTTTCACAGACATATTCGATCAGAATAATGCCTTAGCCTTTTGGCTTTATTTTTATCTGCTGACCTGGTTTGATCCTGTCAGCATCCGATAGATTATTCAATTGCATTAAATCGGTATAGCTTACACCCGGAAATTTTTTTGCTATTTCCCAAAGATTATCGCCATTTTTAACCGTGTACATCACGTAGTCACCATGATCTGAAGTAACAGTCTGAGCCGGTTGCTGAACGGTGACAGGCTTGCCGATCATGGCTTGCTTTTCGGCAAAGCTCATGTGATCAATCTTTTTGTACTTGTTTGCCTTGTTTTTATGCTTGTAAATGGTAAGTTTCTGACCTCCGCGGATCATGTTACGCCGGATATTGTTCCAATACCTTAAATCAGAAATTCTTACATTATACCAGGTTGCAATGTAACCAAGATTATCTCCCGGCTTTACAAGGTATTTCAGCTTTACGTAATCTGTTCCCGGTGCTGCAGGAATATGTTTCGTGTAAGAGCTTGTCGGACTTATGGTTAAATTTCTTTCGTTGAGAAACACCGAATCCTTGTAAGCATATATCATTTGTTCCTGATCGATGAAGTTTCCGGCATATTCTTTTGGCAGGCTGAGTGAATATGTTTTTTTGCCTGCTGGTATAATGTCATTCCGGTATTGAGGATTAAGATCCCTTAATTGCTTGAGAGGAAGGCCCAATACTTCTGATACCTGCTGGAGATGAAGCTTTTGTTTGATATGTAAAGTGTCACATAAAACAGGTATTTCGACCTTTGCCGGAACCAGATTATGTTCGGAATAATAATTCATTACATAGGTTGCTGCAATAAAAGCCGGAACATGTCCCCTGGTTTCGCGGGGCAAATAATAGTATATATCCCAATAATTGGTTTTGCCACCCGAACGTCTTATGGCCTTATTCACATTGCCGGGTCCGCAATTGTATGCAGCAATTACCAGGAGCCAGTCGTTATAGATCTCATACAGGTCTTTTGCAAAACGTGCCGCAGCATGAGTTGATTTAAAAGGGTCCCTTCTTTCGTCAACAAGACTATTTATTTCAAGTCCGTAGACACGGCCTGTACCATACATGAATTGCCATAAGCCTACAGCTCTGGCTCTTGAATATGCCCTGGGATTAAGCGCTGATTCAATGATGGCCATGTATTTCATCTCATTGGGTATATCGTAATAATCAAAAATGTCATCAAATAAGGGAAAATAATATTCAGATAAGCCAAGCATCATTTCAACCGTGTTTCTTCTTTTCTTTGTATAGGCATTGATGTAATTTTTTACAATCCTGTTATACGACAGATTGATTATAGTCGGAATTTCTGCAAGCCTGGAAATATAAACCGAATCGGGAAAATCGGGGATTAAGCTATCCGGAGGAAGAGAAAGCAGAGAATCAATATCAGTGGATTGCTTAACATACCATAAATTTAACATGCTATCGAGATTTACCTCAAAATTTGATTCTATCGGATCATCCATTTCCAGGTATTGATCCAATGAATCTGCAATAGATAGTTTTATGGTATCATTCGAAATGGTGTTGGCAGACAAGGTAAAACCTGCGAAAAAGGATAAGGCTAGAATAGTAGTTGATCTTCTCATAACATCTGTTTAAAAATTCACACTCAGTTTAAAACCATAAGTAAAATTATCAAAAGCATAATAATTCGGAGCGGGTTCAAGCTTGGGTTCGATCCTAAGGGAAAGGTCATCGCTGATATCGAATACATAAAAATGTGCATCCACCATGGCATCAACCACATTGGCAACATACAATATACCCATGAAAATAACAGCGTATCCTCTATATTTACTAAATCGATCAATGTTTGAACTATAGTTGCTTAATAAATACTGATCAGCTTCATCATCTTTGGCATATTCAGTTGCATATAATTCTTTGAATTTATTGTATTTCTGATTGGCGAAATCAAAATAAGAATACAAAGCCCCTCCGGCGACATAAATAATGGGAATTTTCCAGTATTTCCCGTTGTACGCCTGACCAAGACCGGGAAGCACTGCAGACAATATGGTAGCACGCGGGGGTGAATGTTCTCTGACTTTTTTCTTATGAGAAAGAGGGCCATCTTTCAATACTATCAGGGTATCATTCAGGACAACTGTTGTATCCTCGGAGACATTTGATAAAGTATCAGGAGATAGATTTTTATTCTGTAGAATCGTATCCGTGCGGAAACTAATAGTATCCTGGATATATACGGAATCTATTCCTGTAACATCATCTTGTGCGGTAAGAAAGTATGGACAAAAAAACAAAGCACCCCACAGGATGCTTGTTAGAATAAGTGATGGTTTTATCTTAGTCAAAATTACAAGGCATCTCAAGTATTAAGCTTATCAAAAATAGCAATAATTCTTTCCAAATCGATATCTGAACTGAATGGAATAACGATTTTTCCTGCTCCTTTATTGTTGCGCCTGAATTCAACATTTGAACTAAAGAATTTCTGAAGGTGGTCTTTTAGCTTGTCGTAATCTCGGTGAACGATGTCCGTTTTTTCAGGTTGAGCTTCTTGTTTTTCACTGAGTTTTCTCACCATTTCCTCAACTTTCCTGACCGACAATCCCTGATGAATAATCTTATTGAAAATTTTTAACTGATCTTTAGGATCATCAATGTTTACCAGCGAACGGGCATGCCCCATCGATATAATATGATCTTTAATACCCAGTTGTATCTCGGCAGGCAATTTTAACAAGCGCAGGTAATTTGCTACAGTGGCTCTCTTTTTCCCAACGCGCTGACTTAGTGACTCCTGTGTAAGATTACACTCCTCAATTAACCTTTGGTAACTAATGGCAATTTCAATGGCATCAAGATCTTCGCGCTGGATATTTTCAACCAGAGCCATTTCCAGTACATTCTGATCTTCTACCTCACGCAGATAGGCAGGAATTCTGTTTAGTCCTGTGAGTCTGGCTGCCCGCAATCTTCTTTCCCCTGAAATCAGTTGGTACCGGCCGTCTATTGATTTGCGAACAGTTATGGGTTGAATAATGCCAATTTCCCGAATGGAAGATGCCAGTTCCTCAAGAGATTCTTTGTCAAAAATTGTTCTTGGCTGGTAAGGATTTGAATCAATATCATCAAGCATGATCTCGGCAACACCACCTATTTTTTTATGGTGGGTCGAATCGTGTGATTCTCCGTCTCTACTATCAATCAGTGCATCTAATCCTCTGCCTAAAGCGTTTTTTTGTGTCATGTTTAAAAATTGTTCAATCAAATACTAATCTGCATTTTTTTCTTCATTTCTATTCACTACCTCTCTGGCAAGATTCAAATAGTTAATGGAACCTTTAGATTCGGCATCATAAAGTACAACAGGTTTGCCAAAACTCGGAGCCTCACTCAGTTTGATGTTTCTCTGGATGATGGTATCGAATACCATTTGCTGAAAATGCTTGCGTACTTCATCAACAACCTGGTTGGAAAGACGTAATCTCGAATCGTACATGGTCAGCACAAAACCTTCAATCTCAAGATCAGGATTTAATCTTCCCTGGATGATTTTTATTGTATTCAAAAGTTTCCCCAGGCCTTCAAGCGCAAAATACTCACACTGAACGGGAATCATTACAGAATCAGCTGCAGTCAAAGAATTTACCGTTATAAGACCTAAAGACGGTGAACAATCAATTAATGTAAAGTCGTAATTGTCCTTTATCGGGGCAATCACTTTTTTTAGCATGTGCTCCCTTTGTTCCATATTTAGCATCTCAATTTCTGCACCCACAAGATCTATATGAGAAGGTATAATATCCATACCCTCTATTTCCGATTTTAGCAGAACATCCTTTGCATTCACTTCATCAATCAGGCATTCATAAATGCTCTTATCAATGTTCCTAACGTCAAGGCCAATGCCGGATGTAGCATTTGCCTGCGGATCAGCATCAACAATCAGAACCTTTTTTTCCAGAACCGCAAGACTGGCAGCAAGATTAATAGCTGTGGTTGTTTTGCCAACACCTCCCTTTTGATTAGCAAGAGCAATTACTTTTCCCATTGAGTCGTAATTTGATTTCTTAAATCTTAGTGCAAGTATAAAATAATTATTTTGAACCAGGTTTCAAAAATAGCATTTAATAAGCCGAACAAATTTTTGCTCTTTTCACTTTTGTGAACATTTTATTTTCACGTTATTAACACGTTATTAACAATCGAATTAACATCCAGAATATAAGCTTTTTAAGCTGATAAAAAATGCAGAATCTAAAGATATGTATTTTGAATCAGCCCGGGTTATGAAAAAACGTCATGGAATAATCACTATCCGGAACAGCACCGGCCATAATTTTCCGGTTATATAATAACTATTGTTGTTTGCATTGTATGCAATGCCATTTAATACATGATTATAATCATCGGGAATGTTTTTTGGGAAAATACCTGTGAGATCTAACTTTCCAATAACTTTTCCATTTTGTGCATCGATTTGCAAAATGTATTTTTCACCATAAACATTTGCCCAGATTTTTTCATCAACATACTCAAGTTCGTTTAAACCGGAAACAATTCCGCGATTATCACATACTTCCAACTCACCCAATTGGCTAAAGTAGACAGGATCAAAAAAGTACAATAAGGAAGAACCATCGCTAACAATCAAAGATTGGCCGTCTGAAGTTAATCCCCATCCTTCGGCAGTTTGCAAATCAAATTCTCTGATCTGTTCAAAGGATTCCAGATCATAAATAAAACCGAGCATCGATTTGTATGTTAACTGGAAAATTTTATTGTCAAGTATAGCAATACCCTCGCCAAAGAGATCCTTTCCAAGATTTCTCTCAAGCAAAACCTTTCCGCTCACAGGATCGTTCTTCATTAGTTTGGACTTGCCGCGTTGCCCTGTGCCTTCAAATAATTTGTTTTCATAAAAAACCAATCCCTGGGTAGATGATTCAGGATTGTGCGGAATCTGTTCAATGATTTTATATTTCAGTTGCCTGGGAGGTTCATCGGGTAAAATTATGATTCTGGAAGCAATGATTTGTGAAAGGCTGTCTGAATAAAATATTTTGATCCGCAGATTATGGTGCCCAAACTTCGACATAAATACCTCACATGGGAAATCGAATCGATCACTGGTTTGTGTCGGGAGTAATTTTCCTTCGGCCATGATATGAACCGAATCTGGTGTAATCGGATGATTCAAAGCTGATATTTCGAAATGCACAGTATCATGCAGTGAATAGATATTATCAATAGCCGGAGAGCTTAGTGCATAGGTTCTGGGAGGTTTGTTCTTATTTTTTTTGTTTGTGGGTTTGGGATTACAGGAAAAAATAAGAGTAAATAATAATGTAAAAAACGTGGCAGATTTTAAATGAGCTAAAACAAAGGCTATAATATTCATTATTTGAAAAACTTTTTTAGTCTGCTGCCAACCGAAAAATTCCCTCTTGTTGTAAGATTGGTGAGTTCATTGAATTCCGAATCAATGGAATCAGGATTGATGATTTGCCAAATCTCACTCCATCCGGGAAATCCACCAACATTTCTATCGTCGATAAACAAATCCACATCAATTTTACGACTGTTGACGGAAGGATCAAATTCTTCTTCAGGGTAACTTTTGTTGATGGCATAAAATTCAATGCCTTTTTTCCGACAGTATTCGACAGCCTCATCCAGTTCCTTGCCATGTCTGAATGTCCAAAGGATCAATTGATGTCCTAATTTTTGAAGTTGCTTTAATGTTTCAATAGCAAAGAGCTTCTCCTCACCAATTTGCGGATAGCGATGTTCAACAACGGTACCATCAAAATCAACAGCTATCTTCATAATACATTGTAATTTTTTCCAAAAATAAGAATTATTTCAGACTGTCTTTGCTCTTTAAAATTTAATGCAGGTTTCTATTCCTATTTTTTTATACCTTTAAATAAATATTTATACTCTTGTTGGTCACAACAAGCTTGCAATTATAATATTTTTTCCAATGAAGAATGTTAAATATATTTTCCCAAACACACTTACTTTACTGAATCTCCTAACCGGGTGCGCAGCCATAGTTATTGCTTTTAAAGGTAAAAATGAATACAATGCAGCCTGGCTAATTTTGCTGGCTGCTGTATTTGATCTCCTTGACGGATTGACAGCAAGAGCATTGAAAGCAAAATCAGAATTTGGAAAACAACTTGATTCACTTGCAGATATTGTGAGCTTTGGAGTGGCTCCCTCAATTATTCTTTTTAATTGGCTGTACCTTGTCCTCATTGAATCATCAGCCGACAGTACTTTTGAATTGATATCAGCTAACTTTGTACAGAGTCTGATTTTATTCTGTTCATTACTATTTGCAGCATCAGCTGCAATAAGGCTTGCCAGATTTAACATAAGCCAGAATGAGGGCAATCTTTTTTGTGGTCTGCCTGCTCCTGCAGGAGCCTTAATCATAGCTGCTTTCTGGTTGTTAATTGGAAGTACTGAAAACAAAGCTGTTAAAGATCTGATGTTGAATATTTACTTTGTTTTTGGTGTTCTGATAGTAGTTATGTTTCTGATGTTATCAAGGATAAAGATGATGTCTTTAAAGTTCAGCGGTTTATCATTCAGAAAGAATATTTTACAGTATATTTTAATACTGGTTTCAATAGTATTAATCATTCAGTTTCGGGTTGAAGGAATATTGTTTTCCCTGGTGTTTTATATTTTGTTATCATTAATCTCAATACCCATGACCAAAACAAATACCTGATTATTGACAGAAAAAAGAATTGTATACAATCTCCTGCCAGGAAAAGTTCTTTAATGAACAAGTGGCGGGTTTTTTTGTATATAGTAATTGTTCTCATGAATGAATTGCGTGAAATGACAATGTAATTTAACTTAGTGAACGGTTGAAAATAAGAACTGTTTTATTCCATAATAAATCGATCTGTTATGAATGCATTTAAACTAATACTAATCGGCATTTTTGCTCCTTGTTATCTTAGCGGTCAGAATGCAAATTCAAATGAAAAGGATCTGGAGATCGGTATTATTGAAAAGCTGGATAGCGACATTATACAAAGGTTCAATTCAACTTAAAACTCCGTTTTATTGGGCAGTATCATTTATTTTTGTGTTTATGATCGGAGGTTTATCCGGTTTGGTACTGGGATCGTTAGCGACAAATGTTCATGATACGGCCTTCGTCGTGGCCCATTTTCATTTCATAGTATTTGGTGGTGTTGGGTATGCATTTATGGCGGCAATACATTACTGGTTTGTTAAAATAACGTGAGTTCGAGCTAAGATTAGTTTTTTCTATTGAATTAAAAACAGGTATTCATAATAGGATACGGGAGAATGCCTGAAAGGCATAAACATCT
>CAYQDZ010000010.1:0-33985 GCA_964416375.1 uncultured Bacteroidales bacterium | reverse complement strand
ATATGTCCTACCCAAGCTATTGAGATACGTGGCTATGCCGATTTTATGCCTCTGGGTGCTGTTGTGCAACCCATGCGCAGTACAGATGCTATTATGTGGGCAGTGCGTTTTAGAAACAAAACCATCAAACGATTTAAATTTCCCATACGAACCACTCCGGAAGGAAGTATTGTTCCAGATGCAGGCTTTTCTACTGGTACGGATGATCTTAAGAGCCCCTTATTGAGAACTGAGCCGGAATCGATTGGAACTAATCTTTACCGTAATGAATAATTAATAATGAAAAATTAAGAATGTATTTAGAGTTCATTCTTCATTATTAAATATTAATTCTTAATTAAAGAACTATGAATTCTGAACAATTCGAAACAATTACAATAGAGACAGACTTATTGATCTTAGGAGGCGGCATGGCAGCTTGCGGGGCGGCGTTTGAAGCGGCTCACTGGGCAAAGCAACACAATTTGAAAGTGACTGTGGTCGACAAAGCGGCTATGGAGCGTAGCGGAGCTGTGGCCATGGGTCTTTCAGCTATCAACTTATATCTTGGTTTAAAAAATGGGAAGAATACGGTTGAGGATTATGTCAACTATGTAAAGACAGATCTTATGGGTATTGCACGTGACGACCTGGTTGCCAATATTGCCCGCCATGTGGATTCTTCGGTGCATCTTTTCGAAAAATGGGGACTTCCTATCTGGAAGGACGAAGAAGGCAACTATGTGAATGAAGGTCGGTGGCAGGTTATGATCCATGGTGAATCGTATAAAAACATTGTATCAGAAGCTGCAAAAAATGCACTCAAAGAATTGGGTGATAAGGGACAGTATTATGAAAGGATATTCATTACTGAACCCATAATGGATGGAGACAGATGTTTTGGTGCTGCAGGATTCAGTGTTCGCGAAAACAAATTTTACATTTTTAAGGCCAAGGCTGTGCTTGATGTCATGGGTGGTGCTGTGCATATCTTTCGGCCACGCTCAGTGGGAGAGGGATTGGGACGTTCCTGGTATCCTCCTTTTAATTCCGGTGCAAGTGCATACTTTACATTAAAGGCCGGTGCCGAAATGACTTGCCAGGAGGTTCGCTTTGTTCCTGTACGCTTCAAGGATTCTTATGGTCCTGTAGGTGCCTGGTTCCTTTTGTTTAAATCGAAAGCCACGAATGCCAAAGGGGAAGATTATATGGTTACCAGGGCATCGGAACTGGAAAAATGGGCGCCTTATGGTAATGCAAAACCAACGCCTGCAAATCTGAGAAATTACCTTATGCTGCTTGAACTGGAAGAAGGGAATGGACCAATTTATATGCATACCGATAAAGCAATAAAAGAACTGATAGCCGATGTACCCGATGAAAAGGAAGCAAAAAGAAAACTGAAAGAACTGGAGTCTGAGGCATGGGAAGATTTTCTTGACATGACAGTAAGTCAGGCGCTAAATTGGGCATCTCATAACATTATGCCTGAAGAAACTCCATCGGAAATCTCTGCTTGTGAACCTTACTTTATCAGTTCACACTCAGGTGCTTCGGGGGCATGGATCAGTGGTCCGAAAGACCTGGCCCCAGACGATTATTTCTGGGGATATGATAATATGACGACAGCCAAAGGTTTGTTTGCAGCAGGTGATGCTTCAGGAGCATCCTCACATAAATTCTCTTCAGGCTCTTTTACCGAAGGCAGAATTGCTGCTAAAGCCGCTTTGGCTTTTTGTGTCGATCACCCTGATGAGCTTATCATCTCAGAAAATAGAATAGAAGAACTTAAAAAACAAATATTACAGCCACTGGCAACTTTTGCTGAACATAAAGATTATGCAAATGATGTGGATGTAAATCCGAATTTTATTAAACCCAAGATGTTCATGTTCCGTCTGCAGAAAATTATGGATGAATATGCGGGAGGAGCTTCTGTAGGTTTTAAAACTTCAAAAGCATTGCTTGATAAAGGTCTTGAGTTTTTGAATTACCTGAAGGAAGATGCTGAAAAGCTTGCTGCATCCGACTTGAATGAATTGATGAGATGCTGGGAAAACACACACCGCATGTGGCAGGCCGAATCACATATACGGTCTATGTTGTTCAGGGAAGAAACACGTTGGCCGGGATATTATTTCCGAACGGACTTTCCGGAGATAAAAGAAGACTGGAAATGTTTTGTCAATTGTAAATGGAACCCCGAAACGGGAGAGTGGGAAAATTATAAAAGAGAGATAATAGAAATGAATAATTAAAAATGAATAATTAAAAATGAATAATGTTGAGAATAGGCAATTAAAGAATGACTAAAAGTGAAAATATAATATTAGTTAAAAGTTATGAATTTGCTTTAAAGATTGTTAATCTCTATAAAGAGATGATTTATAATCAAAAAGAGTATGAATTATCTAAACAAATATTAAAAAGTGGCACATCAATAGGTGCGAATTCTGAAGAAGCAGCCGGAGCACAGTCAAAGAAAGATTTTATTGCAAAATTATCGATTGCCTATAAAGAATCTCGAGAAACCAACTATTGGCTAAGACTTTTGAAGGATTCAGAAATAGTTGAAAACGAACATGCTAACAGTTTGATAACTGATTGCGAAGAACTTCAGAAAATATTAACATCAATTCTTAAAACAGCTAAAGCATCTTAGTTTATGAGCATAATATTACTGCAAGGATTTTCTTATTCCTCCATTATTAATTTTTCATTTTTAATTATTAATTAACTAATATGAAACCAGTATTAATAGTAGGAGGAGGAATAAGCGGAATTACTGCTGCGGTGGAAATAGCCGAGGTGGGTGAGGAGGTAATTCTTATTGAGAAGGAATCCTACCTGGGAGGGAATGTAGTAAAGATGAACAATTACTTCCCAAAGCTTTGTCCACCGGCATGCGGACTGGAAATTAATTTCAGGCGAATCAAACAAAATCCTCGTATTAAAATTCATGTTTTAACTGAATTGGCAGCGTTAACAGGTGAAAAAGGAAATTTTAAAGCTACACTAAGATCTTCTCCTCAATTTGTAAAAAACACCTGCACTGCTTGTGGTAAATGTGTTGAGGTTTGTCCGGAAGTCAGACCCGATGATTTCAATTATGGTTTTGCTGACACAAAAGCAATTTATCTTCCTCATGATATGGCTTTTCCTTTGAAATATACCATTGATGAGCAGTATTGCAAAAAAGACAGCTGTAATAAATGCCTTGAAGCATGCAAGTACGATGCCATTAATTTATCTGCAAAAGAAGAAGAAAGAGAAGTTGATGTGAGTTCTGTTATTCTGGCAACGGGCTGGAAAAATTACCCTGCTGAATTGCTCGATAATCTGTATTATAAAGAATTCAAAAATGTAGTTACTAACGTAGAGTTTGAACGCCTGCTTGCTCCCAGCGGACCAGGAAAAGGGAAACTCTATAGGCCATCTGATAAAAAGGAACCAAAAGATATCGTGTTTGTGCAGTGTGCAGGTTCGCGTGATGAAAATCACTTGTCGTATTGTTCGGCAGTATGTTGTTCCGCCTCACTAAAACATGCCTTAACTGTTTTGGAAAGATATCCCGATATCAAAATAAAGATTTTTTATATTGATTTGCGTGTTTCCGGAAGAAATGAAGATTTTCTTAATAAGGTTGAGGAACATAGGAACATTGAATTAATAAAAGGGAAAGTTGCTAAAATTGAGGAACTAACGGAAAGCAAAAATTTGGTTGTAGAGGCAGAGAATACCATTATCAGCAAGAAAATTCGTAGTGAAACAGACCTTGTTGTTCTTGCAACAGGGATAGTGCCAAATACGCTTGCTATTGAGGTAAATAAAAATAAACATGGTTTTCTGACTGATGAGCAGAAGGATGGAATCTATGCGGTCGCTTGCGGGAAAAAGCCCATGGATGTTTCAGCCTCATTGAAAGATGCTACTGCTGCTGCTCTAAAAGCGATTCAAACAATACATTAAACAGAATTGACTTTGGATAAAAAAATAGGAATATATATTTGTTCAGGTTGCGAAATTGGCCATTGCCTGGATGTAGAAAAACTATCTCAGGTAGCATTATCAGAGGATATTGCTGTTTGCAAAACCCACAAAGCTTTATGTTCGGTTGAAGGATACGAGTTCATAAAGCAGGATATTGAAAAAGAAAATTTGTCAGGAATAGCTGTTGCTGCCTGCTCGACACGCGAAAAAACTGAGGTGTTTGATTTTCCGGAATCTATTCAACTGGAAAGGATTAATATCAGGGAACTGGTTGCCTGGATTGGTGAACCCGGTGAGGAGGATACCCGGATGCTTGCAGAAGATTACCTGAGAATGGGTATAAGAAAGTTGAAAACTACCTCATTGCCTGATCCCTATATCGCTGATGATATAAGCAATGAAATCCTTGTTCTAGGAGGTGGCATAACCGGAATAACCGCCGCTATTGAAGGAGCAAAAGCAGGTTATGTGGTGCATTTGGTGGAGAAAGATGAGAATTTGGGAGGCTGGGCCGGGAAGCTTTACAAACAAATTCCTGTTGCAGCACCTTATGATCAATTGACAGAGCCTGTAATTTCAGAAAAAATTGTGATTGCTGAAAGAACCGAAAACATTAAAATCCACAAATCCACTACGATCGGAAAAATTGATGGTCAGCCCGGTAGGTTTGAAGTGAGTTTGCAAAATGGTAAATCCGATTATTTGATAGTTGGGGCCATAGTTGCATCCCTTGGCTGGAAACCTTATGATGCCCGTTCATTAACTCACCTTGGTTATGGAACCTGCAACAATGTTCTGACCAACCTTGAATTTGAAACGCTGATCAAAAACAATCCAAAGCAAAAATTACCGGAAAGCATTTTGTTTATTCAATGCGCAGGTTCCCGCGATAAAGATCATCTGCCTTACTGTTCCAACTATTGCTGTGCAACATCCCTGAAACAGGCAAGGTATATTCGGGATATCAATCCTGCAGCCTCAGTATATATTGTTTACAAAGACATCAGGACTCCCGGTATGTACGAGGAGTTTTACAAAGAAGTGCAAAAAGATGACCAGGTGTTTTTTACGAAAGGAGAAGTGGACAGGGTTGAACCCCGGAATGAAAAATTAAGAATTACTGTAAAAAATACTCTCCTGGGAGAGGATGTCAGCATTGTTGCAGACATGATTGTTTTGGCAACGGGAATGATACCGGCTGCCAGCTCTGATTTGAATTTAACATACAGGCTTGGAAAAGGCCTGCCCGAGCTTAAGTATGATTTTTCCGATTCACATTTTATTTGTTTTCCTTATGAGACCAGACGAACCGGAATTTATGCAGCAGGTGCGTTGCGTGCCCCAATGGACATAACTTCCTGCATAGAAGATGGCCAGGGAGCCATGCTAAAAGCCATTCAATGCATAGAAGCTACAAAGAGGGGAGAAGCCCTTCATCCGCGTTCAGGAGATAAATCTGTTCCCGATCTTTTTATGGACAGGTGTACCGATTGTAAGCGCTGCACCGAAGAATGCCCCTTTGGAGTGTATGACGAAACAGAAAAGGGAACTCCTCTGCCCAATTTTACCCGTTGCCGCAGATGTGGAATATGCATGGGATCTTGTCCGGAGAGGGTAATTAATTTTGCCGACTATTCTATCAATTCGGTATCGGCTATGATAAAGTCTGTTGAAATACCAGATGAGTTCGAAGAAAAACCCAGGGTACTTGCATTTGTCTGTGAGAATGATGCATACCCGGCATTTGAAATGGCTGCCAGGAAAGGACTGAAATGGAGCCCTTATGTAAGAATTATCCCTGTACGTTGCCTGGGGTCTGTTAACAAGGTTTGGATTTCGGATGCTTTATCCTGTGGATATGATGGTATCATTCAGATAGGCTGTAAGCCCGGAGATGATTACCAGTGTCATTTTATTCACGGAAGTGAATTGACACAAAAGAGGGGGGAGAATATACAGGAAACTCTGCAAACCATGATGCTTGAGCCGGAGCGCATAAAGACCGTATTTGTAGAAATTACCGATTATTATAAAATTCCCGGAATCATTGAGGAATATATGGAAGAAATTGAAATGATAGGACCAAATCCGTTTAAAAGCATGTGATCCCTACGGTCTAATTAAGAATGAATAATTAAGAATTAAGAATTAAGAATTAAGAATGATAAGAGTTGTTAATTGTTGAAGAACAATGGCCAAAAGTGAGAATATTATATTAACGAAAAGCTACGAATTTGCATTGAAGATTATTAAACTTTATAAAGAATTAATATATAATCAAAAAGAGTTTGGGTTGTCGAGACAAGTACTCAGAAGTGGAACTTCAATAGGGGCAAATGCTGAAGAAGCTGTTGGAGCTCAGTCAAAGAAGGATTTTATTGCTAAGTTCTCAATTGCTTACAAAGAGTCTAGAGAAACTAAATATTGGCTGCGATTACTAAAAGATTCAGAAATAATTGATAGTGTTTCAGCTAATAAGCTAATAACCGATTGCGAGGAAATACAGAAAATTATTTCATCAATTCTTAAAACAACCAAAGCTTGTTAATTTATGAACATACTATTATTACTTGTGGTTCTTTCCTTTTCTATTATTAATTTTTCATTCTTAATTTTTAATTGCATATGATAGAGATACAGCCTGACATACAATTCAAGAAAGAATTAAGGAAAGTGAGCAATGCCCCATTGAACGAATGCATTCAGTGTGGTACCTGTTCGGTTGTATGTTCACTGGCGCCCGATGACCGTCCCTTTCCCAGGAAGGAAATGATTTGGGCAGGATGGGGATTAAAGAATAAACTGGTAGCCAATGCCGATGTCTGGCTTTGTCACCAGTGCGGTGATTGCAGTACCTACTGTCCGCGGAATGTAAAACCTGCCGATGTGCTTGCCGCCGTTCGGCAAATTACCTACAGACAATATGCCCGCCCTAAATTTATGGGCCTTATACTGAGCCATCCAAAGTGGCTTCCTGTTGCCTTGCTTATACCCATAGTGATCATCTCAGCTATATTGCTGCTTGCGGGGACCTTTGCCATTCCCGGGGGACCTGTTAACTATTCAGGCTTTTTCCCTCATGTATGGCTCAACAGCTCATTTACACTGATCACTTTTGTTTCCTACGGATTGGCCATATCAGGTTTTAAAAGGTTCTGGAAAGATATGAAGAAGCAGTTTCCCGAATCAAGATTTGAAAAAGGCTTTGTCAAATCTTTCAGGGAGTCTTTGGTTACCATTCTAAGTCATTCCAGGTTCAGTAAATGTTCTTCTCAAAGGTCCCGAAAAATAGCGCATTTTCTGGTATTCTATGGTTTTGTATCCTTGCTTTTTGTTACTGCATATGCCATCGTTGCAGCGATAAGCCATAAGTATCCGCTGAGCCTTTTTAATCCGTTTAAAATTGCGGGAAATGTTGCCGGACTTATGCTGATTACAGGATTGGGAATGATGATTATCAATCGCCTTTTTGATAAAAAACAGTATGGAAACAGCAATTACTCTGACTGGTTGTTGCTGGTATCATTCTTTCTTCTGACAATCTCGGGAATCATTATAGAAGCTGCACGCTTTGAAAACTGGTCAGCAGCCTATCATCTGTATTTCTTCCACCTGGTATGCGTATGGTTTGTTATCATGTATTTACCCTATACCAAGTTCGGACACATTATTTACCGTGCACTGGCTATGATGTTTGCAAATGCAATAGGAAGAAATTAAAGAAGCTCTTCTGAATTGACTTTTTTTGTCTCCGTTTTGGAATAAAACAGATTATACGATGCTCCAATGCTGACCCTTACCTGGTACATCTCGTAATCGATGTTGTAAAACTCTTTTTGAAAGATGCTTTTGAATCCTACATGAAACTTACTCCAGAAGTACAACCTGTGATTTAAATTGTAGCGGTATCCAAACAAAATACCGTAATCGTATGAATCCAGATCATCGTTAAAATTGTAAGGAGGTGTGGAGGTATAACCAGGTAATACGGCATTATCAGTATCTTCTTTATTGGAAGACAGATAACCATTTCTTCCTTCCGTTACAAATTTACCCTCAAGAATTCTAGAGTAATAAATTCCAAACGGAACAGCCCAGTTCTTTCCCGATCGAAATGTGGCAATAAGAGGAAATTCCACTTGCCTCAACTCAACGTCAGCTTTTGTATCCCCTGTAAAATACATAGAGACAAGATTACCGTCAAGACCAACTTGATAGAATGGCTGACTGCGAACTTTTGCTTTTGACGAGAAAGCAAGGATATGATAATTCACTTCCACTGCCAGGAACCATTTGTCATGCAATTTGTATTCGCCGCCGATCCCCAAGGTCGGATTCAGTTTAGGCGTTCCCCCCGAACCTTCCGGTATATTAGAAAACGGGAATGGCACAGCTCCGCCCATATCGATGCCCAAACTGGGATAAATTGTCCAGTCAAAATGCTGTGAAAATCCATTTGGAGTAAAAAAAATGAAAAGGAAAATGACAAATGAGTATTTTCTCATGGTTTGAAAATTTATTGAAACAACAAAGTGAGCTGAAATTCTTTACTACTCATAAACAAGTTCTATGTCATCAACAACCAGAGTACTGCCGACAGCACCTCTGAATTCTCCCCCGTCTTTGCTGGATGATAACACAAGCGAAATATGAGTTGGTTTTGTATCGGATGTGTAGACAAAGGGAATTTCCACTTCGGTCAACTCTTCAATGGTTTCTCCGTTTATTAATTCTGCCCGGCCTATAAGGCTGGCATTATCGCCGTTAATAACTTCCAAATCACACCAGAGAATACATTCATCTCCTCCTTCAATCGTGTCGATGGTAAACCCGCCCAATATATTTGTTGGATCAATCAGAGTACCGTCGATATAAAGTTCTCCCGGTGTAAATTTGTATTTTAGTTTTAATGCAGTAGGTCTGAACGTAAAAGGGATACCAAAATCGGTAGATTGTGCAGGATCGGTAGGATTACTGATTGCTCCCTGAATATCAAATTTCCCGGTAAATATGGTACCTGAAGTGACAGGAACAGTTGAGGTGTTTCCTGTTACAATTTGAACCAGGGTATTATCTCCATCAATGAGTGGCTGAGTGCCATATTGGCCAAACATGCTGGTAGCCATATTGGCCGTAGCCCATATTGTTGACTGGGCAGATAAACCGGGTTCGGGATAGGGATTACCATTCATTCCAACAGTGTCGAACCAGTCTTCAAAATCTGCATCGGGTAATTGCATGTCTCGGATGGTCAAAATCCATTTGGTTTGATCACCGTTTTCAGCGGTAACGACATAAGAAATGGCTCCGTCTTTGTTATCAAATGAGACTTCTTCACCTGATGCAGGGGTAATGAAAGCCCCTTCTGATACCTCAATTTCGGGGGTGATGGATATGGGTGGATTTTCTCCTGCCAGGTTATTTTGTGACAATACCAGTACCTGGTTGAAATTCCCATCGATAAAAACATCTTCCAGTGCAAAATTGGAAATGTTTGTGTTGACAACTGAAAAATCCAGAATCAGCGCTTCTTCCGATTTGTTATCGTCTTTTTTACATCCTGAAATAATGAATACAGGGATTAAAAGATAGCTAAGTTTTTTCATCGTAGATTATAAGTTAGGTAATCCATCGGAAAGATAGAAAAAAAACGGGAAGTCGAATGCGATAATTGCAAACATGGACAAAATTCAAAATGAAGGATGGAAAGCAGTGGCTCAGGTATGAGTTCTTTGGGGAGGGATTATTGCACTAACGATTACTGTTTTGCAATTCCATACCTGTACTCATTGATCAGCTTATTATTTTTTATTATGGCATGTTCAAAAATCCCTTCATGTATAAATCCGCATTTTTCCAAAACTCTTTGTGATGCTCTGTTGTGTTCAAAAACGCCCGTAAAAATCCGGTTCAATTTCAGGTTTTCAAATCCATAACGAATCATTAAGTTTACTGCTTCTGTGGCAATTCCTTTATTCCAGTGAGGTTCACCAATCCAATACCCGATTTCAGCGCTTTTTCTGTAAATATCGGACTGTAAAACAAGGCCGGTTACTCCGACAAATTCATTACAGAACTCGATAGCAAATGTAATTTTTGGATCCTCCTTGTTACACAGCTCAATAAAATGTATAGCATCGTTCTCCGTGTATGGGGAAGGGAAGAAGTCTCTGACATTATTCCATATGTTTTTGTTGTTTGCTAATGAGGTCAGCTTAGTTTTATCTGCCAACTTCAATTCCCTCAACTTTATGTTTTCTTTCTTAAGGGCTAACATAATTTACAAGCTCAGGACATCTATGTTTTGGATGGAAGAATCTATTGGAATAGTATCGATGTTTACTGCACCCATTTTTGCCAGTTGATATCTTACCAAGGCAAGAGATTGCCTGGTATTATCAATGTCAACCTGAACACTAAATTCGGTGAATGATTTCCCTGTATTTTTAGTAGGTTCGTCGGCAAACAAAGCATGGTTTCCCAGGTATTTTTCAATATCAGGAATATTATTATTGGGTACATTGAACAGGATCATCACCTTATTTTCTGCATTCACAACGCCGTAAAGATTCAAAAGGAACATCTTGAGCAGTTCCTGTTTCTCAGCATCTTTTTTCAGTTCCGGGTTGATGTATATTCCGGTTTCCGATTCCATAATGACGTCGATGATATTCAAGTCATAATTTCTTATGGCACTTCCACTCTGTGTGATTTCAACACCCAGATCGGCCCCTTCATTCTTTACTTTCGCCTCAGTTTTTCCCCAGGTTTCATAAATCAGAATGCCGTTTTTGATTTTTGAGGGAGTTTTGTATTTCTGTACAGAGAAATTCTTGTATTCATCGTACTTACCTATTTTTTTTAAAACCTCCTGTATCCAGTTAAGCGCCAGGTAGGGCATTTCAGTCACGATGGTAATGACTTGTTTTTTCTGAGTAAGTTTGCTTAAAAAATCTTCCGTGTTTGAAAATATACCACTGCCGGCTATTCCGACAATTCGTACATTGCCTCTATTCAGGGACAGGACTTTTTCTAATTTGATGTTGGTTTTGTATTCATGTTTCAATTCCAGTACCCTTTCCTGTATCCAGTCATCACCGGCTATAGCCACATCCAGCTCACCAATGCCGAGTTGTGATCCGAATTCCTGTGGCCTGCCATCCCATCCAAACAGATATCCGGTAGTTATAAATTTACTTGGCCCGCCTGTTTCATACCCTTTTGTTATAAAACCTGCTTTTTCAAGCAATTGTACCAGGTTCCCTCCTCTGGTAGGATTGGCCAAAGAGCCTGCAGGCATTCCAACGATCAGTTGTTTATCCGTCATTCGATTAAGTATTAGTCGTCAATGAATTTTAATGTATCACCTTCTATTTTCCTGTAGTAGCAGGATGCATGAGGCATGCCATTTTTCTTTTTTGCATGACATGCACCCTTACCCATAGGCGTAACCATATAAAGCAATGAATTTTGTTCGCAATTGATACGGATTTCTTCTATTTTCAATAGATCTCCGGAGGTCAGTCCCTTTTTCCACAGCTCTTTTCTGCTGCGACTGTAATATGTGGCATAACCACTTTTCACGGTTTCTTCAAAAGCTTCCTTGTTGGCAAAAGCAAGAATAAGTACTTCTTTGCTTGTGTAATCCTGTGTTGCAACAGGTATAAGCTTATTTCCATCTTCGCCAAAATCGAGTAGCAATTCCGCTGTATATTCCTTGCTCATAAAATAGGTATTTGAATTAGTCTGCAAAGGTAATAGCAAGCATTCAGAAAAGAAAATTAATTTCTAAAGAAGCTTAGAGTTATTTTGCAGGGGCCACCAAACAGCACCAATTCGCTGGTCATTATTTTCTGGCACGAAAGCCATATCAGCATTTCTTCCCCAATTTTGTTAATTTTTAACCGTTTTCCAGTTTTTTGTTGTTGCCGCAAGCTTTAGCCTGCTCTCGAAGAAATTGTTATTGAGCCTTGTTTTGCCTTAGCCACCTGGGATGTAAAGGTATATTTTTCAGTCATTTTTATTTGCTTCTGGCCACTGATATTTATTCCCCGAAGTAATGCAATATAATTCTCCATCCGTTTTATCATGAAACGAATGCATGAATGGAATTGTTTAAATGGCTTGTTCCTGAATGATCCTTTTCGGTAGTTTTTACACCCCTAAGTTTTTCAGCGCTTCATATACTAAAAATGCCGGCCAGACAATAGCCTTTAAAAAACCCAATACACCCATCCAGAAACCGGTGGCATGAGCAATGAAATAAATGGCTGCGCCTATTAATCCAAGGCCATAAACGGCACCGGCAGGGGCATTGTTTTGAACATCTTTTTTCATGGTGATATTATTTTTCAGATTTGATTTAAAACCCAAGTTATAAAATAAAACCATGGCTGCAAATTTCCTGATCAATTTACCTGTCGGAAGCAATTATCAAATGGTAATAACATTTCCATAAAATCAGAGATGCAGGAGTATTGGCGGGATGTCACTTTATTTTCGTTCACAATCAATCACCACAAATGGAATACTCAGAGTAAAGAATCTTTCTTTTGTAGCCTTTTCATTCATTAATATTTCAATTTGCTGAAAGATCTCCATTTGTTTTTCTTTGGGAACTATGGCCTTCCATTCGTCCAGAAATGCCAGTCGGATGAAATGGTGTTTCAATAGGGTGGTTCCGTCAACAAACTTATAAACGTACTGGTCCTGCTCGATCTGTTGCACCGAAAAATCATGCTGTTCAATCAATTCAAGAAATTCGGTGAGAGGTTTTCTTTTTTTGTAGATATGTTTGTGTAACCCATCAATGGCCGTATCCATGTCATATGATTTCAGTACATTCTCCATGATTTCATAAAATTCGATCATGCTTGTATCAAGGTTCATCGTTTGAACAAACTGTCCGCCTTTTTTCATGATGCGTGAGCATTCACTCAAAACCCTTGCCTGGTCTTTTACATTGTTTATCCCGTTATTGCTGGTAATCAAATCAATCGAATTGTCTTCAAGGGGAATATTTTCAGCTTCTCCCTGTATGATCTCAACATTCCTGATACCGTAGAAGTCCAGTTTCTTTTTTACCCGCCTGATTCCTGCTTCCCAAGGATCGATGCCATAAATTTTACAGGATTCTCCAAACCTCATGGCCAGGCTGGTAAGTGGAAATCCGGCTCCAAAGCCAATATCCAGTATGGATAAATTTTTTCTATACTTGATGCGATCGAGTAGTTTTAATCCAAAGGGAGCCGACCAGAAAGGCAACTCGTCGAACAGTTCTACAAGTATGTCGGAACTGAGATCAAAGTTTGTTTGCAGATAGTTTTGCATGTTGTTTCACTTCTTTTTTACAGGTACTCTGAACTTAGGTTTATTTTAGGGACTGATCAGTTAGGATGATGTTAATTTCAATTCTGCTTTTTCTTCAATCTGAGGTGAAATTATTTGCGAAATACTATGGATATATTCACAAAGTTTCAATAATTCAGCACAGATGTCTGAATAGATTATTCCTGTCTTTATTTTATAGGCCCCTTTCCGTAAATTTTTGAAATGTTCGGTTTGTAGTTTTGAACTTATTTTTTTAAGCTTTTCAATCAAGGATTCAATTTCAGAACTATTTGTTTTTCCACCGTCATTATCAAAATCCTCCATCATTTCAGCTAACATTTTTTCTGCAATACTCATTAACGATTCAAGGTTTTTCTCTAAGTCGGAAGTAAAGGAAATTTTAGCATCAGTTTTTCTAACGATGGTATTTGCTATGGCATTACACGAATCACCAATACTTTCAAGATTAGTGATCACACTTAGCATAGCATTAATGTTTTCTGTACCGGACGTGCTAACTGCTTCGCTGGTTATCTTCGTCAGATAAGATGCTATTTCAATTTCAAGTGAGTCAGAAATCTCTTCACACTTTTTAATCTTCTCAAGAAGTTTAAGATACTTCTTATTCGAAGTTATAAATAAAAATTCTTTTGTATAGAGGAACATTTTCATAATCCGCCTGGCATAGATATTTATTTCTTTTTTGGCCTGTATGATCGAAAGTTCCGCGGTTGAAAGAAGTCCTGTATTGATAAATTGCAGTTTAAAATCTTCTTCTGTATCACGCTGTTTTACAAGGAAAGTTACTGTTTTTACTATGGCCGGAACAAACCATATCAGAAGAAGTGTATTCAGGAGATTAAAAATCGTGTGAAATATTGAAAGTGCTATCGGCATAGCTTCAGCCGTTTGCTTTGCAGTTTGTCCTATCTGCGGGAAAGGGGATATAAATCCTGCTTTCAGAATAACCAGATCGACCAAATGCAAAAAAGGATGAAATACGGCTAAAATAAGTATAACCCCAACCATATTAAACAGAAAATGGGCCATTGCTGTTCTCTTGGCCGAGGTATTGGCAACAAGGGCAGCAAGATTTGCTGTAATGGTAGTTCCAATATTCTGTCCAAGCACCATTGCAGCAGCCATTTCGAAAGAAATCCAACCGTTGAAACACATAACAAGGGTTAGTGCTATTACTGCGCTTGATGACTGAATAATCATCGTCAATCCAACTCCTGCAAATAAAAAAATCAGAATGGAGAGGACTCCATAGTTGGAATATCGGGTGAAAAATTCAAGCATTCCGGGGTTGTTGTTAATATTGGGAGTTGATGCCTGTAAAAAATTCAAACCAATGAAAATGATTGCAAAACCAATAATAACGCTTCCCCAATTGCTTTTACGGTTATCTTTCGAAAATAGCAAAGGCAGTGACAGTCCGATAAGGGGTAATACCAAGTGGGATATTTCAATCTTAAAGCCGAGAATTGAAATCAGCCATGCGGTAACTGTTGTGCCAATATTTGTTCCCATAATCACACCTATCGACTCGGCAAGTGTAATTAGTCCGGCATTTACAAAACTAACCAACATCACCGTTGTGGCTGACGACGATTGAATAATAGCCGTAATTAAAAAGCCTGTGAGTACTCCCCGGAACTTATTCGATGTCATGGCTGCAAGAATTGTTCTCATTCTGTCACCGGCAACCCTTTGGAGCGATTCGCTCATGAGTTTCATGCCAAACAGGAATAATCCCAGTGAACCAAGAAGTTTTAACAGATTAAAAACGCCGAAGAACATGTTGTAAATATTAATTCCGATCTAAATCTAAATAAATAATTGGAAAAAATGAATTTAATCTGTGCTTCTGCATTTTCCATAGAACTTTCTGAATAAAGTTTTGCAAATAAAATTATGGTTTGGCCGATACCTTTGCCGGTTCGATTACAAAGCGCCTTTGTTATGCGTTTACACAAGAACTTTCTTCGAAATCCGAAGTCCTGCTTGTCTTGCTGATGCAGTCAGTCAGGAAGCCGAAGCATATTCCGGTACACGAACATCCTTTGACTCTGCTCAGGGTGACAGGGTAGTAAAGCATATGCTAAGCAATATCATTAGATTTCACTTCTTTACTAGGTATCAGGTATAAAAATAAAAATCAAAGATTTTATCCTGTAGCAATTCGCCGCGGGATTTCATCTCCAGGTATTCTTTGAACTTTTTCTCAATCCTTACAAGGATATCATACTCGCTTGCATGGAGGAGGTATTCTTTGCCGAAGTTGCAAAATTCCATAAAATCGGTGAGTTCATCTTCCGGGAGCTGTGTGATATTAAAAATAATCTCACGGTTGTATTTTTTATCAATGACCCTTTGTTTTTCCTCCAGCTTAAGTACACGGGCATAATTGAGGCGTTGCATCTCGTCACGATAATGGAGAGTGGGACCAATAATCGGGGCTCTTCCGGGTTGCTCGCTCAGCGCATTTCTCACCTTGCCTTCCTCTACTCCTTCAAGGGCTGCTTTTCTGGCCAGGATATTCAGCTTATCTCTTAACACATCGGCTTTGGTTTTCGGAAGTTCAAGAGCCAGAAACTTCTTTTTGAACTCTTCATAACTGCCAAAGGCTACAATATCTACGGCCTCAATTTCATAACTGCGTGGTGTGAGGAATACATCTGCTCCGTTCAGGAGCATGGCTTCACTTACCATGATTACTTTATAAAAGTATCCCAGGGCACTGAATACTATAGTATCACCGATATTCGCCCGGAACTTAAATTTTCCCTGTTCATTCGCAATTCCACCGGTTCGTTTGCTTTCATTAAAGATATGGACAAAACCGACAGGCCTCTTTGTGGAATCATCGATAAGTGTACCGCTTGCATCATGAGGCTTCAGCTCAAAAAGCCGTGCCTGAAGTGAAGGGATCGACAGCAGGCTAAACAACAGTATGGTAATAGATGCCTGGTACATACAAATTGTTGTATGGGCAAATATCATTATTTCCCGGCGGTTAGGCCTAAATGAAAATGTTAAGAATTGTTAAGTAAGGATCCGGGATATGCAATCTTTCCTGATATCCGGTAGTAAAGATCATCTCTCAACCTCTTTCAGGAAATGATCCAGAGCCTGAATATATTCTTCGGGCTGGTCGGTTGTCTTCGCATGACCGGCTCCTGAAATGATTGCACACTGTGCGTTTTCTGTCATTCTTTGAAAACTGTAAAGGGTTTCAACACGTACCTCACTGCCACAACTTCTGCCACCCGGACCGCCATGAACTACCAGGAGAGGTATTCCATCACCATCACCAATGATCTTATACCAAATGCGACCTCCCTGAACATATACGAAACCTTCTCTTTGCTGAAGATCCTGACAAGAGCATAGAATACTTAGGCTTAAAAAGAATAAAAGGATTAGAAGATATTTCATGGTTTGTTCATTTACAGCAGAGTTGAATTGCCTGCATACACTGCAAATTACAAACAAAAGCTGAGATCTGGAAATAGTATCTGCCGGCCGGTATTCAATTTTTGTAACTGTTGTGTTCTTTTTCCTGTTTCATGGCAGATTCATTCTTTTCCATGGTATAGGGGATGGTAAAATAAAATGTAGAACCTTCATTCATTTTTGAGTCGAACCATATTTCACCACCTAAAAGCTGAGCGATACCTTTTGAAATACTTAAACCCAAACCTGTGCCCTCATGATAGGAGTTTTCTTCTGCCTGTCTGAATCGTTCAAATACCAGATCATGTTTTTCTTCAGGAATCCCTGAACCAGTATCTTTGATATAAAATTCAATGTATTTTTTATGGTTCCTGGCCATGATTTTAGCTCCTGCCTCAACGTACCCTTTTTCGGTATATTTAATGGCATTCATGATCAGGTTATCCAATACTTGTTGCAGACGTACATCATCTGTTAATGTTACAGCAGATTTAAGTTTTTCAGGGAAATTAAGTTTCAGGTTTAGTTCTGGTTTCCTTAGCAATACCTCGCTATTATTAAATGTCTGAATGCATTGTTTTACGATATCATAAATACGGTGTTCTTGAAGATTAACGGAGAGTTGCTTTGCCTCAATTTTAGATACATCGATAACATCATCAATCAATTGGATCAATCTGTTTCCGGAATTCCGAATTATATCAATATAGTGTTTTCTTTTTTGCCTGGTAAGATCAGGGTCATCCAGTAAGCCTGAAAAGCCCAGAATAGCGTTTAGAGGTGTACGTACCTCGTGACTCATATTAGCCAAAAAAATCGACTTCAGTCTGTCGCTTTCTTCAGCCCGTTCTTTTGCTTTTATTAATTTCTGTTCAATTTCTTTCTGTGAAGTGATGTCGGTAGTTACACCAACCATTGCGGTGATTTTGCCATTTTTATCGTACAAAGGTACTTTTGAGACGAGGAACCAATTCTTTTTTCCATCGGGATCAATTCCTACTTCAACTTTATTTATAATTGATTGCCCCTCAAGGATTACTTTTTGATCATCTATAAAAAATTTTTCTGCCAGTTTTTTTGGAAAAACATCAAAATCTGTGGTATTCAGTAGCTCAATTTCCGGATCCAATCCAAGTACTTTAAGATGTCCGCGGACTTCCTTTGAATGTTCGGGATTGATAATGATCTTTTTGTATTTATTATTTTTAACAAAAATACCGCTTGGTATGTGATCGATCAGCGTTCGGAGAAGTGTCCTTTCCATAGCGAGTATTGCTTCAGCCTGTTTGCGTTCTGTAATGTCTCTGATTATCCCCAGAACATAAATGCCATCCTGTAATTGAATTACTTCACCTGATACCAAACCTGTTTTAATTTCACCGGATTTAATTCGAAACTTAGCTTCGAAATTATAAACCCGCTTATCTTTCCTTAATAGCCTCGAGTATTCATTTAATTCAGTTTCATTCGCCCAAAATTTCAAGCTTAATATCGATTGTCCGATCAATTCATGGCGCTTGTATCCCGTAATGATACAGGCGCTTTCATTTATCTCAGTAATAATCCGGTCGGACTGGCGTGTAAGTGTAATTGCGTCGTGGCTGGACTGAAATAGTTTGTGAAATTTTTCTTCGGAAAGACGACTAATTTCTTCTGTTTTTTTTTGTTCAGTGATATCTTCTATGGTCCCGACGAAACAAACAGGAGATTTATTTTCATCACGTATGAGCGATACGGTGAGATGAACCCAAATTGTAAATCCGTCTTTCCGAATGTATTTTTTATGTATTTCGTAATCATTAATTTTTCCTTCAAGGGTTAATTGTACCTTTTCCAGATCATTTGATAAATCTTCGGGATGCGTAATGTCTTTAAATGACATGCTTAATAATTCTTTGGAGCTATAACCTGTCAATTTGCAAAAGGGCTTATTCACCTCAAGGAAAATTCCATCTGTCTTGTAAACTACCATACCAATAGCAACATGCTTGAACAATTCACGGAAACGCTGCCCCATTTCACCGGCAGAAATATTTTGCATTAACTCCTCCATGAAATAAATCTATATTTTCTTCTATTAATTTATGAATTATTCATCAGAATATCAATGGCCGGGGGATAAAAATTTGCCAAAAGATGGGGAAGAGCAGTTGTCTGACAGCAAAGCTCTGCTTGCTGGTACTGAATAAAATTCTCATATCGTTTGTGCCTGCTCCTGGTTATTTTAAAGGATCTGGCAACAATATTACATCGCTTAATACCTGTTACTGTACTTAGCCGCTCTGCGTATAACGTTTAATTTATAAAAGAAGCCTGACAGGCGGCGGCAATAAAAATTCACCACAACAGCCTGGAAGTTATTTTTTATTTGGGAGGAAGGAAAGTTTGATGTTTTGAATAGGGAACCATTTCAAGCTGTATTCGGTATTTTTGGTAATCGTATTTTTAACCATTTGTCATTAAAATTACTTTCTGTCTTTTGTATAATCTTTGATATCCTTGCCGCTATGTCAGATAGTAACTATTTGGAACTTAATGCTATTGCGCATCTGATTCCATCCGCTGCACTGGAGATAATTCCTCCGGCATAACCGCTGCCTTCACCAACAAAATACAGATTATCAAAGCCTGTACACCTTCCATCTTTTTCGCGTGCTACCTGTATGGGCGATGAAGTTTTGCTTTCCAGACCCATCAATACACCGCGCTCAAAACCTTTTAACTTCCTGCTAAAATCTTCAAGGCCTTCGGCAATAGCTTTGCTCACCATTTCAGGAACCATATTATACAAGGGGGCAGACTGCAAGCCTAAGGAATAACTGCTGCGAACCATTTCTTTCGACTCCATTTTTTTTATATAATCATATGCTCTGTTAGCAGGGATTACCAGGCTATTTGAAAAAGAATAAAATCGTTCCTCCAGTTTATCCATCCAATCCAGGATTTCTATGGACGAGCACTTATGTCCTAACAGCATATCGGGGTGCAATCCTGCAACACATCCGGCATTGGAAAAATTTCCATCGCGCATATAATAGCTCATGCCATTTACTACACTTTTATAATCATAAGCAGCAGAAGGCACTACATACCCACCCGGACACATACAAAAAGTGTAAACAGGCAATCCCGATCTTGTTTTGGTGGTTAAACGATATTCGGCAGCTTTTACGCCCGGCAGACTTTCTTTGCCCCACTGTGCCCGGTTGATTAACTTCTGTGCATGCTCGATCCGATGGCCTATGGCAAAATTCTTGGTACCAAACTGAACACCCCTGTTGATCAGCATACGATAGGTATCATAAGCCGCGTGGCCTGTAGCGAGCACCAAATGATCAGCTTCCATCTCACCTGTATTGCACACGATCTTGTTTATCTTTTTCCCTTTGACTACAATATCCTTCATTTGTGTATCAAACAAAAAGAGACCTCCATGTTGAAGGAACTGCTTTCGCAGGTTGGCAACAACAACTTTAAGATTATCTGTTCCCATATGCGGATGGGCCATGTATAATATTTCTTCCGGTGCGCCGGCTTTTACATATTCCAACAGGATAAAACGTCGCTCGGCAGAAATGTGTTTTGATCGGGAAGTAAGCTTTCCATCTGAGAAGGTTCCGGCACCTCCTTCACCAAAAGCATAGTTGTTTTGAGCAGTAAATTCGCCTATATTCTCCAGCTGATTAATCGCTTTACTTCGTTTTTCCACCTGCGATCCACGTTCAAGAATGGTTACATGATAACCGGCTAACTGCAGCACATACGCTGCAAAGAATCCGGCTGGGCCACTGCCTGTTACAATTACTTTTTCGGTACGCTTTTTATAAGAAATATCTAAGGATTCAGGTGCTACATAGGCTTTACCCTTTAGCTGATTCGAAGAAACAACCAGGCTTAACTGCCAGTGTATACTGTTTTTTTTGCGGGCATCAAGACTTTTCTTTTCTATCTGAAAAGAAAAAACCTTTGAGCCAAGCTGCTTGCGTATGGTTTGTCTGATATCATCGTCGGAATACCCGGTTGGAAGCTTTATTTGTAAAGTCTTATAGCCCACGGTAAAATAATATTAAAACAATGTTACGTTGTTTTTATTTTAAATTCAACCTACTGAATATTTCACCTGCTAAGATTTTTAATTTGTCCGGCGACTAACGATTCATTATTCCAAGCCAGTTAATCACTAAGCTAATTGTGAACTTTTTTGGGTAGGGTGATGAAGAAAGTTGAACCTTTCCCGTATTCGCTTTCAGCTCTAATGCTTCCCTGGTGTTTCTCTATAAACTCTTTACAAATAATTAAACCTAATCCTGTGCCGGATTCACCACGTGTGCCCTCTGTCGATTTTGATTTTTCTATCTCAAAGATCTTATCTATCATCTCCTTTCTTATTCCTTTTCCCCTGTCGGTGATACTGATGTATATCGAGTCATTTTCATCTTTTGCCACCACCTTAATTTCACCTTCTTCCGAAAATTTAATCGAATTGGTCAGCAGGTTGCGAATTACTGTGTTAATCATATTTTTATCGGCATTAATTCTCAGGTCAGGTGAAATCTCATGAACCAGAATCAGCCCTTTTTCAGTTAAGGAGTTATTTACTAAAGTTTTATTATTTTCTACCAGCTCTAAAAGATTAAATTCTTCCGGTGAAAATTTCATGTTTCCTGTCTGGGATCGTGCCCACTGTAACAAATTTTCTAATAGTTTATATATATTTTGAGCTGATTGTTCTATAACCCCAATCAGTTGCTTGCGCTTACTATCTTCGTATTTATCATAACGCGTTAGCAATATTTCGCAAAAACCAAGAATAGACGCGAAAGGATTTTTTAGATCATGTGCTATAATG
The DNA here is from genome assembly GCA_964416375.1 of uncultured Bacteroidales bacterium. Taxonomy (GTDB): domain Bacteria; phylum Bacteroidota; class Bacteroidia; order Bacteroidales; family UBA10428; genus UBA10428. Next base: position 12,378 of record CAYQDZ010000010.1, on the reverse strand, counting down.
GAGAAAAATTTATCTTTCGTAGCATTTAAAGTAATCAGTATGTTATTCTTTTCGATAAGTTCTTCGGCCTGTGCTTTAAGTTCTTCCTGTTGAACCAATAGTTTTTCTTCCTGGGCCAATAGGGTTTCGTTCTTCTCAATAATTTCCATTTGCATTTCCCTGTTCTCAGTGATATCCTTGGAAATGCCAAAAGTCCCTACTATGTTACCGCCTTTATCTTTCAGAGGCATTTTCGTTGATGTTACCCATCTTATACTGCCATCTTTTTTAGATTCTTTTTCTATGTAATTTATTATTGCTTTACCGGTTTTAATTATGTCTTGTTCATTTTTATAGGCAGTTGTGGCATGTTCATCATCAAAGAAGTCGAAGTCAGATTTTCCAAGGACCTCATTTTGATCGGAGCGTCCAAATGACAAAGCATGCGACTTGCTGTTTTTAATAAACCGGCTCTTCAGGTCTTTAAAATAGATATAGTCGGGCAAATTATTCATAAGCGTATCCATTAGATACTTTTCTTTTAACAGCTCTTTCTCTTTTTCTTCGATTCGCTGTTGGCTCTCTTCCAGAAGGATATTGGAGTCGTTTAGTTTTTTTGTCTTGTCCAGAAGAACCTCATTTTGTTCTTCCATGTGTTGATTCTGTTCTTCGAGCAGGGTGTTGATATTGTTGAGCTCATTAGTTTGTTTATGCAACATGCTATTTTTTTCTTCAATCTCAGCAGTTCTTTGTTTTACCATTTTCTCGAGTTTGTGTTTTTGCACACTGAGCTGATTCAATCGTAAATAGTAAAAGCCAATTATAAAACTAAGAATAAATAAAAATGCAAATATTTTGAACCAGATTGTTTGCCACCATGGAGGTAAAATGGTTATACTAAGCTCAACACCTTCCTCATTCCAGACACCATCGTTATTCGATCCTTTTACATGTAGTACATAATTGCCAGGGTCCAGATTGGTGTAAGTAGCTTCTCTTTTATTTCCGGAAAATATCCATCCTTCTTCAAAATTCTCCAAATAATAGGCATACTGGTTCTTCTCAGGTACCGTAAAATCCATTACAGCGAAATAAAAGGTCAGGACTGATTGCTTATAGCTCAGATCTATATGTTTTGTTATTGAAATATGTTTCATTAATGGGGAACCCTCTGTTCCTGCCTTAACCGGTTTATTAAAAATATGAAAATCGGTGATTAACACTTTGGGGATATTTTCATTTGCGGCAAATTGATCAGGCAATATGATATTAAAGCCTTTCTTTCCTCCAAAGAAAAGTTTCCCATCAATATTTTTTAGCCGACTTCTCGGGCTGAATTCATTACTTTGAAGGCCATCATAATTAGTTAAAATCATGATCTTTTCTTTATCATTAACATCGAACCGGCAAACTCCATTATTCGTACTTAACCATAATATACCAGCCTCTTTCAGAATAATCCCCTGTATGAAATTTGAAGGTAAACCATCCTCAACAGTATATCGAGTAAAGGTTTCAGTTTCAGGATTGAACCGAATCAGACCATATTGTGTCCCAATCCAGACAGTAGTATCATTCTCGACGAAAATATCGGTAACTGCCTGGACACCAATTTGGTTTGGGCCATTGGAGCCATGCTGGTAGGAAATAAACTTGTTGCTATCCGGTTTATAAACCTCGAAAGAACTAGGAGACCCGAGAAATAAATTACCTTTTGTATCTTTTTTTATTACAATAATCATATTATTGCTAGTGGGACTATTGCTCTGATCGAAATGAGTAAACTTATTTTTATCAATGTTGTAATGAATTAAACCATGTTCGAAACTCCCAAGCCATAAATCATTCTTATCACCCTTGGCAACAGCATATATATTATCGTCCAGAATATTGCTATTACTGGTGTTTAGAGATGTGGCAGTTCGGGTGTCAGTATCAAAACGAATTAATCCACCTGCCCATGTACCAAGCCAAAGAACCTTATTCGGATACTCATCCATGCATAAAATAGCATCGCTGCTAAAATTGGCATTCTCCATATTAAAACAGGAAAAACGGTTGATTTTCCAATCGAAAAGATTCAATCCTCCTCCATCAGTGCCTACCCAAATTCGATTTTTATAGTCCTCTAAAAAGCACAGGACAGCATTATGACTAAGACTTTGTTCCGCCCCCGGGAGTTTCTCATAGAGGCGAATACTCCCACTATTCTTTTTCGATATGTTTATTCCACCGGCAAAGGTCCCAACCCACATATTCCCTATTTTATCCTGATAAATAGCTTGTATTGATTCATTATTCAAACTTTTCGGATCATAATCGTTGATCCTGTAGCAGCAGAATTCTTCATTTTCCCGATTCAGTAAATTCAGACCTCCATTTTCTGTGCCTACCCATAAAATATTCTTGTCATCAATTAAGAGTGAGATAATCTGATTATTTGAAATACTATGTGCATCATTCGGATTGTGTTGATAATGAATTAATCTTTTATCGGTAAATTTTGAGTTGTATTTCAAACAGAATAAACCTTTGGTACTGCCAAACCAAAGATTACCTTCATGATCTTCTATGATATCAGTAAAAAAAATATCTGAATAGTCATCCTGATCCGTAGCTCCCCTGGTAATTAACTCAAAAGTCCCTGTTTCAGGGAGAAAAAGGTTTAAACCCTGTTGGGTTGTAACCCAAACCATTTCATCTCTGTCGATATAAACTGATTCAGTGTAGCTGTTACTAATGCTTGAAGGATCATTCGGATCATTTAGATATTGTTCAGCACGGTTATTTTTCCGATCGAAGTAAAATAACGCTATGTTGGCCGCTAACCACAAATTTCCTAATGTGTCTTCTGCTACGTTATGCAGGCTAAAATCTACTCCTGCAAGGGGTGAAGACTTGGCCAAATTATAATTTAGAAAATCATCTGTCTCCCAGTTGTACTTGCAGAGACCATGTTCGGTACAAAAAAGAAGGTTGTTATTATGGTCAATAAAGATATTCCATATTAAATTGTCTGCTATACTGCTGCTATCATCAGAATTGTGTTTGTATACTGTGAAATTTACGCCATCAAATCTGTTAAGACCATCGTATGTGCCAACCCACATATATCCTTTTTCATCCTGCAAAAAGGAGTTAATCGATGAAGAAGATAGTCCATCATCAAGTGTCAGGTAACTAAACTGGAGATTTTTCGGTTGACTAAAAGTTTGTAGTGCAACGCCAAGAGCAATGCAGAAAAGGAATGTTACATTGAGAAGTAATTTCAGAACTCTTGAAGGCCACATTTGAATACTATTTATTGCCAGATTCCACCTGATTTTTACATCAAGCTTTATTTTCAAACTAAAAGTTAGTGAATTATTTCGTTAGATCAGGTATAAATTGAAACATGAATTATTTTTTCAGGTTTGATCGGAAGCACCAAATCGGATGGTACAAATTGATTCTTATTAGTATATCAATGTGAATACCCTGAATGAATGCGGAGGCAGATCCAACTGAAAAACTTTTTTTACAGGTACAGCAGCCTGTTCCCAGCCTCTGCTGGCCGACAGAATTTCACCCTCAAGGGTACTGTTGTTCAATAGGTCACGCATGGATAAAGTTTGCAGACTTGCAGCCAGTTTAACAGACACTGCTTTATCACGGAAAGATTCTACAATAATCGTATGATTATCATACAAAAATATGCTTACACCTCCCGGGGCCTGAAGTTGTACTTCCTGGTAAGCTGCGAGACGGGCACGAATGGTATTGAGCACCTGCTCGGGATAATTGCTGAAATCAGCATAATTATCGGGTATGGTCAGGACAAAAAGACTGCCTTCTGAGTATTCGGCTTCATGCAAAACCGGCCATCCGTTTGGCCCGTCAATAGCTGAAACAATTTCCCAGGAATCGTTTGTCAGGTATTTTATCTGGGGGATTATTATTTTCCCGGCATCATCGTTTATCGTCTTCCATGTAACTACATATTTACTTACCATGGCTTTATCTCCTGTACAGCGTAATTCGGCAATATCATCCAGTCCTTTGTCCTGCAATATCTTTAACAATCCGGAGGTTATGGTTACCGATTTGCCATTCAGCAATTGCTGTTTGATCTTGTTCACAATATTCACATCAAAAGCTGCACTGGCTGTAAGCAGGATCATGGAATCTTCTGCCGGAAAATCAGGAACGATATCCATCGGGAGCCCGGCCATTCCCAGAAAGCTCGGAAGAAAATCTTCACCCACCGAATGGTATGGCCTGTAACATTTTATTCCTTTGTTTAAGAATAAAGAAAAAGTCAAGTCTTCAGGTATTATATGCATTGCATATATATTCTTTTTAAGTTTTTACTTGTATGATATACACACTATCGATTTTGATTTTCGTACAGTTCATTCTAGGAATTGTTATTCGTTAACGAACTTGGATCTAATTAATGCCAGATGTTCAAGTGAGATTCTTTCATATAGTATAGATCGGGGTTATATTGAGGAATATAATTCGGACCAGCAAGAAAAAACTAAAAGAAGAAAATTATTAAGATTTTTTCAACCTGATCTTTCACAAATAGCATTTTACTTTGTTCCTATCACGATTATACTCGGTGTTTTTTTGTTTTCATCAATGGATAAGCAGAAAAAAAAACATAAAAAAAAGGGGAAAAGATTAATCTGAGTTTTTTTAATTTGTGATTCAGATTCGAATCCTATGAAATCCAATTCCATTTTGATTCAGTTATAATAGCCTTTTTTCTGGCATATTGTTGAATAATACCGAAAAATGACAAGATTTTCAAAGAGGCTGTCTAAAAAGGTAATGCATATATTAATTGTCACATTGAGCGTAGTCGAAATGTGTTGAATTTCAATAAGATAAATTCTTCGACTACGCTCAGAATGACAATAAAATGTGCTTCTTAGATAGCCTCATTATAGCACGACGTTTTCATGCATTTTTATGTTACACTTGGATATAAAATCAGGGGATTCATGTCAAAAGTTAATTCTTTAGGTATCCAAAGTCCATCTTTTTCCTGGCCAGTATTTTTTTTAGTTCAGATTTTGTGGGATTCAGCCTGTATTCATCGATTTTGTTTTCTGTGGTATCCTTGATCGTAATGATGTGTGTCAGGGGGCTTATTGTATCGATTTCAGATGTTGAAACCAGGTTTGCCAGCATCAGGGAATCTTCTTTGGCTTTTATGATCTTAACTTTCCACAGATCATCTTCCAAGGGTGTATTGAGAAAAAGGAAGCCTTTGTATTCCCGCAAAAGATTGTTTTCCGAGAGGTTGAACAGAGTATCTGCATCGTAGGTGATTACATTCACCGAATCGCCATAAAACTGAAATTCAACAGTCATATTGTCTGTAATGTATACAAGAGTATCCAGTTCAAATACCGTATCAATTTCTTCATACAATTGCATTTTGGTCATCCTGACGGTTTTCAGATCTTCTTTTACAATCAGGTTCGAACCAATGGTGAGCGTTGCACTATCCGATAATTCCAGGTATTTTCCATGGTATCCGGCGGGAATGGCATCCAGGTTTTTTCTTCCGGAGGGCTGTGGATCTTCAAATTTCACTTTCGGATCGCAGGTGGCAGACAGAAGTAAAATTGCTGCTATAATAAATCTCCAGGTTTGTTTTGTATTCATCTTGCTTGAGTTTTTTGCTGATTGGATTTACTTCTCATTTTTTACCAGGGCATAAAAGTCTCCTTCCAATGACAGATACCCCTGCTCGTAACAGAAATAATATGTATTCCCCGTTTTCGTACGGTAGATGCTCGTAAAATATTTAAAATCAAATCCCCTGTCAACCAACTTCTTTTTTGGGACTTTTGTTTTCCCGAAGGGATTCAGTTCCTCCAGGATTTTCCGGTTTTTTCTTAGAATTCTGTTTACCTGCCGGATGTAATTGTTGGAAAACCGGTTGTTCTTATTGTTGTACTCAGTTCTGCATTGATCCGAACAGAATTTTTTGTCAATTCTGCCAATGATCTGGTCACCGCATACAGGGCATGTTCTTTTTTCTTCCATAACGCCTTAGGCATAATTTATTGTAAATATAACATTTATCCGTGTACAAACGTGTACAAACGAATAACAATCGTATACAAACGTGTAATATACGAATAAATTATTGTGGTGGTCATTACTTTGTTTTATCAAATTATATTACATGTTTAATTTAAAATTATCGTTATGAAAGATTTAAGGAACAGAGTACAGTTAATCGGAAACCTGGGGATGGATCCGGAAGTAAAAAGCTTTGACAACGATCGTAAGCTTGCAAAATTTTCAGTAGCTACTTCACAGAGCTATTTGAATAATAAGGGTGAACGCGTTAAAGATACACAATGGCACAACGTGATTGCATGGGGCAAGCTTGCCGAGGTTACCGAAAAATTCCTGAAAAAGGGAACCGAAGTGGCGCTGGAAGGAAAATTGGTCTACCGCCAGTATGAAAAAGAAGGACAGACAAGGTATATGACCGAGATTATTCTGAATGATTTTTTGATGTTTTCTAAAAAGCAGGCAGAAGCAAATGGTATCAAAGCCTGAATTATGTTGTTTGAAATGAAAAGATGATGTCCAAAAAGCCTTTGTGCAACTTCGTGCTCACTTTGTGTGTCTCTGTGTAACAATTATTTAAAGTTAAAACACAAAGTTACAGAGACACACAAAGTGAGCACAGAGCTTCACAAGGAAACAAATCTCATTTAGTAAGTGTTTTTTACTTTTTGGACAGCCTCCTACATGGTTGGCGTTATTTAGAAATTCTGAGTAAGGATGTAAACATTATTTTAAAAAGCTTATTATAAATCTACATTTTTGTTTGAAATGTTAAGGACAGTAAAATTTTTACATAAAAAGTTGGTATTCAATTTATTAAATAACGTTTTCGGTGTGAAATTTTATTTAGACTAATTCCAAATTCCATTTATTTTTGGTTTATAAGAAAATTATTTTTAACATTATTTTCCAGAATAAATGTTAGTCAGAATGAAAAAACAACAATGTTTTTATTAATACCTACTATAAGTTACTAACAAGAAAACAATAAAAAATAAAATATCATGAGATTTTTACGACCATTTATTATCACACTAATTCTATCCTGTGGCATTACATTCGTTGCATTTTCCCAGGCATGGAAGTCAGGTTCATCAAAACTCTATGCTAATCCTACTTCAACTAAAGTTGGAATAGGTACGACTTCTCCAATAAGCCCATTGCATGTGCAAAGGAGTTTATATGGACCTGTGGACCCTCAGTATCGGGCTGTAATATATGGATATAATACAAGTACTGAGACATCATATAAAAATCCAGTCGGAATATTAGGTAAAGTCAATGGTGCTAGTGGAATGGGAGTTTATGGTGAAAATTTAAGTTCAAGCGGATTTGGTGGATATTTTGTTGGGAAAGGTTATTTTTCCGGAAAAGTAGGGATTGGCACAACAAATCCGAAGGAGCTATTGCATTTAAATGGCTCTATCAGAGGAAATCAATCCGGCGCACTCAGGATCAATTCAGGAAACGGATACATTGATATTGGCGCAAAAAATACCAGTTATGCACATATTACTACAGACAGGCATAGGTTCTATTTTAATAAAGAAATAAGAGTGAACAGTGGGTTAATAGGAAGTTATGATGAGAATTTATCACTCAGAGTATCAGGGAGTACGAAAATGACACTTACATCAGGTGGCAATGTGGGAATCGGGACCACCTCACCAAGTTCAAAACTTGAAGTAGCCGGAATGATTCATAGTACATCAGGTGGAATAAAACTGCCTGATGGAACTATAATTGACGATGCAAGTGACTTGGGAAGTGGAGGCGGTGGCGAAGTTAATACAACCAATGTGGCACTAGGTAAGCCTGTTTCAGGCAATGCATCTTATTTGAGCAGAGCTACAGATGGCAATATGACAACGTATGCATACACTTCCAACGACGTGGATTTTGAAATTGTTGTAGATCTGGAATCTGACTACTATATTGAAAAAATGGATGGGCCAGATATTGAGCTGACATCCAAAGGAAGTACATTTCTTTATGTTTCTTTTGATGGAACAGAAGAAAATTTTGAAAGAATTTTAAGTACCGGCCTTTCAGGGGATACCAAATATTATGAGGTATGCAAGTGGGTAAAAAAAATAAAAGTTGAAATTAAAAATTCTCAGAGTCCTGATCCATTTCGAGTCTATGAACTTAAAGCCTTTGGAACTACACAACCAGCAAATGGATATTTTAGCAGAGTAGGTATTGGTACAACAGATCTGACCGGATTATTAAATGTAAATGGGAATGCTACGATAAAAGAACTAACTACAAAGAAGCTTGAGGTAAATGGCCCAATTTGGGGAGAAAATACTATTTATGCTTTGGGGTTTTATAGCAGAGTTGACAACCATTATTTCTTATGTCCAGCTTCTACTACTACTTCCCTAAAAGTGAAAGGCAATATAATAACTGGAGGCAAAATAGAAGCTGAAGAACTCGAAATTAAAGAAATTGCAAGTAATACTATTATAACCGATGAGCTTAAAACAAATTCATTGAATGTTAAAGTTGAGAATGTTGCTGATTATATATTCAATAAAGATTATTCTTTACGGTCCCTCAAGGAGGTTGAGAATTTTGTTACAGAACATAAACATTTGCCCGAGATACCTTCAGCAGAAGATTTGGAAAGAGAAGGAATGGACGTAGCCAAAATGAATAATCTGCTTCTTCAAAAAATCGAAGAATTAACTCTATATATTATTCAGATAACAAATGATCAGGAGTTATTATTAAATAAGATCGAACGTTTAGAATCTAAAACAGATAGCGATGAAAAGTAGAATTTTCCTTGTTCTGATTCTATGTTTCTTGAGCTTTTGGCTCCATGCAGAGGAGATTACTTCTGAAACAGCTAGAAAGGTTGCAGAGGCTTTTTTTGGTAATCTCAATTACCAAATTACCGTAACAAAAATTACAACAATTAATTATCTGGATAGGCCAGTCATCTATGTTGTACAATTTAATCCGGATGGCTATATACTGATATCGGCAGACAATTCTATAGCACCTATTCTTAGCTACAGCCGAAGTACTAAGTATAGCGAAATAGAAAAATCAGCAACCTTTAATGATATTCTTACAAATATAGGTAGGAATATTTACGAAGAAACCATTAGTAATTCAAACGAAGTGATATCTGACGAAGTTCATCCAAAGTGGAGGTATTATCTTGAAGAAAAAAAGACAATGGAAACGGTCTCTGATATTGAACAAAAATCCTCGACAATATATTTAATAAAGGATCGCTGGAATCAGTTTGCACCCTATAACTATTTATGTCCGTTATTATGTCCAACAGCAAGTTGTGACCCGAGCGAGAAAGTACAGGCGGTAGTGGGTTGTACGCCTTTAGCTATGGGTAGAATCTTACGATTTTGGAATTATCCAGAAAAAGGCAGAGGTTACAATAGTTACACGATTCCAGATTTTAATGATTCTTTATATGCTGATTTTGAAAATACCACATACGAATACTCCAAAATGTATGACAATATGGATCCTTTTGGAAGTGCGGCTTTGCTATTATACCATTGTGGAGTTGCCGTAAATGTTAAATATCAAATTGTTGAAACTGGGACTAATGCAGGTGCTCAAATAAGCGATAAAAAAATGCTTGAGCATTTTAGATATTTTGGGGCAATGCATGATTATAGAGATGATGCTGATCCAGAGCCTCATGAGGAATTACTGTGTAAAGTTCTTGACCAAAATGTACCTATTTTATATTCTAGTGAGCAACATACCTTTATCCTGGATGCATATGAGATTGAGAATGGAGTTACCAAGTTTAATGTCAAATTTGGAGATGAAGATTATGATCTTGATAGTAAATTTTTAATTGATGCCTTGTGGTATTCCGATTACCATGGTTTATTAAATTTACAGCCACCCAGAATAATAGAAAGTGGCACATATGGAGAAGTATTAAAAGGTATATGTCATCAACCCATTTATGGAAATTCGCTTGAAGTGAATTCTGTTGTGGAAAGTGGGGCTATTGTTGCATTCGGTAGTCCTTCACTTCGTTTTACAAAAGGATTTAAAGTAAATAAGGGTGTTAGGTTACGAGCTATTCACCTTGAAAATGATGTTATATTACCAGATGATCCATATTTCAAAAAAGGTTCCAACCGAAATGATAAAAATAACTTTTTATCAAAATCAGAAATAATAATTTATCCTAATCCATCAAATGGAATCTTTACAGTTGAGTTAAGCGATAAAGCCACTATTGAAATCTTCAGTACTAAAGGGCAGTTAATATATTCGGGCTATTATGTTGATTCCAGTAATAACATTGACCTGTCAGCTAATCCTAAAGGGGTATATATTATACGAATTAATGATGGGATTTCAATTACGACAGAAAAAATCATTATTCAATAAATAAGAATTCTTTGCAATAAATTTTTGGCTGTCAGCTTTGTTTAGTTGACAGCCTTTTTAATTGTAGTACCTTTTTCACGTGCCCCCTTGGCGCGCATCCACCAGAGAGCGAACGAGTCTGTGCCTAAAATCCGCATGTCTTGTTTGTAAAAAGCCGTAAAACTTTATTAACTAAAGCTTTACAGCTAAGGTATTTTCACCTAAATTGGTGTTGTCTATAAAATACCGATATGAAAGTACTTAATAGTTCACCAATTTCCCCATTTGGAGGTCTTAATCTTGTGTTAGAGGAGTTTAATAAGCTAGGTTTAGATACTTTTATTAAAAATCAATTTTCTACACTCCCAAATCAAAGTAAATATTCATGGAAAGATTTGCTGTACAGCTATTGGTCTGTTTTCTTTTGTGGAGGTGATTGTGCCGAAGATTTATCTGATAATTTAAAAAATACTTTTACCTCAAATCCATATATTAAAGTACCAAGCCCAGACAGGTTATTAGAAAGATTAAAGTATTTAGCTCAGCCTGCTTGTAACTATACTACTTCCAGAGGTAGCACTATCCATCACTTTAGCATTAATATGTCTTTAAATGATATCAGCATTAAACTCCTTAAAAAACTAAGGCTTATTAACAGTCGGGATAACATTTTAGATTATGATAACACTTTAATATTTACTGATAAAGCAGATGCAGCTAATACTTATAAGAAAAGATATGGTTATTGTCCTGGGGTAGCTTTAATTGGAAGAAATGTGGTCTATGTTGAAAACCGGAATGGGAATAGTAATCCTGAAACACTACAAAAAGATACTCTAAATAGGATGTTCGAATTGTTAAAATCAAATAATATTCATATTGGAGCTTTCAGAGCTGATGGGGCTTCCTATAATCTTTCAACTCTGGTTGAGATTAATAACAATGTAGATAAATTTTATATAAGGGCTAAAATGTCAGATTCCATGACCGAGATGATTAGTGAAGTAGAGAAATGGAATGAAGTTATTCTGAACAAACGAAGAGTATACAGAGGCTCTATTCTTGTTACTCCATTCGAAAAGATTGCTAAGAGAACAAAAAAAGAACACCTGTTAAAACAATACAGATTAGTGATAACTAAAGAAAACAGGGATGATGGTCAGATTAATTTGTTTACGGGAGAAGCCTGTAATTATAGAGCTATTCTGACAAATGACTTTGATAAAACCGATGATGAAATTGTATGTTTCTACAATCAGAGGGGAGCTGCTGAAAGAGAATTTGATATCCTAAAAAATGATTTTGGATGGAACCAAATGCCATTTTCAAAATTAGAATACAATACTGTGTTTCTGATAATAACTAGCATGTGTCGTAACTTGTATCATCATATAATAACGAACTTCTCAAAGGTGTATAAAAACCTAAAGGCTTCATTTAGAATCAAAAAATTCATTTTTAGGTTTATTTGCATACCTGCTAAATGGATTGTTGTTGGCAGGATCGAAAAACTAAGGCTGTACGGAAATATCGCTTACAAAACATAGTGGAAAATATATTACTTAGCCATCCAAATTTTACTGAATAAATGATAGTTGAAAAACTAAAAGGGAACATACTGTTTTGTTGATAGAACAAATGTAAAAAGACCAGCAAATTAGCAGATAAAGGCTACGATCCTTCCATAAAAAAACGATCATAAAGCAAAATTTCCAGAGTAAATGAGTTAGGTATCATAATAATATTACAATCAGAAAGACATGCGGATTTTAGGCTGTGATGTGTGACGTATTTATATGAATTTATTATTAGGATTGTTCCGGTCTACATTAATGGATACAAATTAATAGCAAAAAAAAGGGTGTCGTTTTTGGACACTTTTAGATTTACAAACGCAATTGTCTAAGCCATAATCACTCTTACTTGATTATGTTCTCTTAGTATACACAGTGG
>CAYQDZ010000009.1:0-34152 GCA_964416375.1 uncultured Bacteroidales bacterium | reverse complement strand
AAATATTGGTAAAGAAAACCAACACAATTCTAATAAAAGCCCGTCAGGGCTGAAATATCGGTAATAACAAGAACATAATATTCTAATAACCCCGTTAGGGGTGACATTTTAATCATATGAATCAAATATATATTTGATATCATACTCTACATCAAATTCTGACAACATATCAAGATATTCTTCTTTAAAACTTTTTTTCTTATGATGCTTTTCCTGATTCTCGATATAAGAAATCAGATTTGGTCTCTGAGACTTTGAATATGAGAAAACGCCAAATCCTTCCTGCCAAATGAATTTTCCACGTATCCATCTCTTTTCATTGATGAATTTGGATGAATTATTCTTTATATCCCTCACAAAGTCGGAGATTGCTATTTTAGGTTCGATGCCACATAAAATGTGTATATGATCACTCATGCCATTAATTGATAAAAGCTTTTGCCCTTTATTTTTTATAATACCGGAGATATACATGAATAATTCTTTTCGATGTTTCTTATGAAGCAGATTTTCCCTTCCTCTAACTGCGAATACAATATGGAGAGTGATTTGTGAATAGGTGTTGGCCATGTAATTTTTTATTTCATACCTACGGCATTTGCTTTATATTTCTTTAACGAGTTTTACCGAGATTTCATACCTACGGTATTTTTCTCTATTACTATTTAAAATTATTTTTTGCTTTTTCAAACACAGGAAGCTTACCGTCTTTTTCTGATAGTATGATCTTATCTTCAGGAATCTTCCAGTCAATATTTAACCGGGGATCATTATAGATAATTCCGGCATCGTATTCCGGTGCATAAAATGCATCGCATTTGTACAGTACAGTAGCCTGTTCGGAAAGTACGGAAAATCCATGGGCAAAGCCTTTGGGTATAAGAAGCTGCTTTTTGTTTTCTTCAGATAGTTCAATTCCAAACCACTTTCCAAAGTTGGGGGAGTCTTTTCTTATGTCTGCTGCAACATCATAGATTTTTCCGCTGATAACCCGTACCAGTTTTGTTTGTGCTTTTGGCTCCAGTTGATAATGCAATCCCCGAACAATACCGTAGGTCGATTTTGATTCGTTGTCTTGAACAAAGTTACTGTTGATACCCTGCTTATGCAGTTTTAACAGGTTAAAGCTTTCAAAGAAATATCCGCGGTGGTCTTCAAATACCTGTGGTGCGATGATCAAAAGATCTTTTATGGGAGTATCAGAAATCTTCATGAAATGGCAGATTAATCAAATGTAATGATTTGATTTTCAGCTAATTTTTTAAGGTATTGTCCGTATTGATTTTTCTCGAGTGGTTTGGCAAGTTTCAGGAGTTGTTGTTTGTCAATAAAGCCTCTATTGTAAGCAATTTCTTCAATACAGGATATTTTAAGTCCCTGTCTCTTTTCAATGGTATATATGTAATTTGAGGCCTGGACCAGGCTTTCATGTGTGCCTGTATCGAGCCATGCCATACCCCGTCCGAGTATTTTCACTTTCAATCTGGATTCTTCCATGTACAACTTGTTTAAATCGGTTATTTCGAGTTCACCTCTGCCCGATGGTTTCAGGTTTTTGGCTTTTTCAACTACGTCGTTGCTGTAAAAGTAAAGTCCTGTTACGGCATAATTAGATTTGGGTTTTTGAGGTTTTTCTTCAATGCTCAATGCTTTTAAATTCTTATCGAACTCTACGACTCCATACCGTTCAGGATCGTTTACGTAGTAGCCAAAAACAATGGCTCCGTCAACGAAATCAGCCAGATGAAGTAATTCTTTGCCAAAACCATGTCCGTAAAAAATATTATCGCCAAGTATCAGACAGACTTTGTCCGTGCCAATGAAATCCTCACCGATTATAAACGCCTGTGCTAATCCATCCGGCGAAGGTTGCTCAGCATAAGCAATGGAAATACCAAATTGACTGCCATCTTTTAATAATTTTTGAAAAAGAGGCAAATCCTGAGGCGTACTGATTACCAGAATATCTTTTATTCCGGACAGCATAAGAACTGACAAGGGGTAATAAATCATGGGTTTATCATACACAGGAAGCAATTGTTTTGATATACTTTCTGTTAAGGGATACAATCTGGTTCCCGATCCTCCGGCTAAAATGATTCCTTTCATGTTTGAGCCATTTATTCTATGATTAACTTTTTAAAAAACTCAATCGTTTTGATCAATCCTTCCTCGAGGTCAACGGAAGGCTCCCAGTCTAAAATATCTTTTGCTTTTGAAATATCAGGTTTTCTTTGTGTAGGATCATCTTCCGGAAGAGGCTTGAATACCATTTTTGATTTGGAACCGGTCAACTCAATCACTTTTTCAGCCAGTTGGAGAATCGTAAACTCTTCGGGATTACCCAGATTAACCGGTCCGGTTACATTATCTGAAGTGTCCATCATTTTTATCATACCGTTCAATAAATCATCGACGTACTGGAAACTTCGGGTTTGTGATCCTTTCCCATAAATTGTAATGTCTTTATTACTCAAAGCCTGCATAATAAAGTTGGAGACGACCCTGCCATCGTTGGGGTGCATTTTTGGGCCGTAGGTATTAAAAATACGTACGATTTTTATCTTCACCTTGTTTTGGTAATAATAATCCATAAACAAGGTTTCGGCACATCTTTTCCCCTCATCGTAACATGCTCTGCGTCCAATGGGATTAACATGTCCCCAATATTGCTCAGTCTGAGGATGCATTTCGGGATCGCCATATACTTCACTGGTTGATGCCTGTAAAATTTTGGCTTTTATTCTCTTGGCTAATCCCAGCATATTGACTGCCCCAATAACCGAAGTTTTAATGGTTTTGATGGGGTTGTACTGGTAATGAATTGGTGAAGCAGGGCATGCCAGGTTGTATATCTCATCTACTTCAACATAATAAGGAGATGTTATATCGTGCCGTATCAATTCGAAATACGGATTGTCCAATAAATGAGTTATATTTCTTTTGGAACCTGTGAAATAATTATCCATACAGATAACTTCATTTCCTTCGTTTAGCAGTCTTTCGCAAAGATGTGTGCCAATAAATCCTGCGCCACCGGTAACCAGTATTTTTTTCATTATTTTCTGCATAGTATATAATTTTAAACGGTTTTTCTTCCAATTCCATAATAGATGAAACCATTGTCTTTCATTTCTACAGGATCATATATGTTTCGACCATCAAATACAAGCTTGTTATTAAGCACTTTTGCAAGTACTTTGTAATTCGGAATTCTAAATTCTGACCATTCTGTAATCAAAGCAAGGGCATCTGCATCAACCGTTGCTTCGTACATATCTTCACACAATTCAATTTTAGTTCCCAGTATTCTTCTGGCCTCATCCATAGCAACCGGATCATAAGCTTTCACCATAGCACCATGCTCCAGTAGTTTGTCAACAATTGCAAGGGAAGGGGCTTCTCTCATATCATCAGTATTCGGTTTAAATGAAAGTCCCCAAAATCCAATGGTTTTTCCTTTCAGATCACCTTTAAAATGATTCTTTATCTTATTGAAAAGTATTAGTTTCTGGTCGTGATTTACATCTTCTACTGCTTGTAATATTCTTAGAGGATGCTTTTTTTCTATACCGGTTTTAACAAGAGCCTTAACATCTTTTGGAAAACATGAACCTCCATATCCCACTCCGGGATAGATAAATCTGTTCCCAATTCGCGAATCACTTCCAATACCTTTTCGAACCATATCTACATCGGCACCTACAATCTCGCAAAGATTGGCTATGTCATTCATGAAACTGATCTTTGTAGCCAGCATGGAATTGGCGGCATATTTCGTCATTTCTGCAGAAGGGATGTCCATAAACAACAGGGGATGTCCGTTCAAAAGAAAAGGCTTATACAATCTTTCCATTATTTTTTCAGATCGTTTTGATTCTGTGCCAATGACAATCCGGTCAGGTTTTAAAAAATCATCTATTGCAGATCCCTCTTTTAGAAATTCCGGGTTGGATGCAACGTCAAATTCCAACTCTGAATTTCTTTTTTCCAGTTCGGCTTGAATGGCAGCTTTAACTTTCTCTGAAGTTTCTATAGGAACAGTGCTTTTTGTAATAGCGACCAGGTAATTGTTCATGTATTTGCCGATATCTGAAGCCACAGCAAGAACATACTTTAAATCAGCGCTTCCATCTTCATCCGGAGGAGTTCCGACTGCAATAAAAACAGCTTCACAATTTGCTATATTTTCTTCCAGATTTGTCGAAAAATGGAGCCTTCCTTTTTCCTGATTTTTTTCAACCATAGACTGTAATCCGGGTTCATAAATGGGCAAAATACCTTTTTTCAGACCATCGATTTTTTCCGTATCAATATCAACACAGACTACATCAATTCCTGTTTCAGCAAAACATGTACCGGTTACCAAACCAACATATCCGGTTCCAATAATAGCAATTTTCATAGTTTATAAATTTTCCCCAAAAATAATTGGCTTAAACAGATAAAAAAAATATTAATTATACAGTTATGTACTTTTTAAGAATCTTTGGCATGCATTAGCTTTATAAATCTTAGTAAATCTAGCAGTTAAATAAGGTATTTTTTTACCAATAGTTAGTTTTTTATCCAATAAAATTTTAGTTTTGCAGCCTGTTTTTAATCAATATAATGTCTAACTTATTAATTTATTGTTTATTGAATGTCTGATAAGGATAAAAAACCAGTAAAAGAGCAAGCTCAGAAATCTGAGGTTGTTGAGAAAAAGGATGCTGCTAAAAAGACTGCTACGAAAACATCCAAAGGAAAAGCTGAAGAAAAAAAAGAGAAACCGAAAATTACCGCAAAAGCTGCCGCAACAAAAAAGAAAGAAACAAAGGCTAAACCAGCTGCTAAAAAAACTACAGCTAAAAAAACAGCCAAAGCTGAGGAGAAGAAAGAGACCAAGGCAAAGGCAACAACAAAGAAAGAACCCAAAACAAAAGTAGCCGCTAAATCTGCCGGCACTGAAAAAGTTGAAGCGAAAAAGGAAACAAAATCTGAAAAAGCAAAAGAGACCGCTACAGATAAAGCTGATGTTTCAGAAATGAAAGACAAAGTTTCTAAGGAAACAGCTAAAGAACCTGATGCCTCAACCAACAAAGAAACAAAATCAACAGCCAAAACAAAAACTACTTCTTCATCAGGCGTTCAGGGCGAATCGGATAAAGATTTTAACTGGGATAAGCTCGACGATTCAGTGGAAATATATTCTTCTGACCAGAAAGATGAATTTATAAAGCTTTATGATAAGACTTTATCTACAGTGGGCGAGAATGAAGTGGTTGATGGCACAGTAATTTCCATGAATAAGCGTGAAGTAGTCATTAACATTGGATACAAATCAGAAGGTGTGGTCAGCCTGAATGAGTTCAGGTATAATCCTGAACTGAAAGATGGAGATGTTATTGAGGTTTTTGTGGAAAGTCAGGAAGATAAAAGGGGTCAGCTGGTACTTTCACACAAAAAAGCTCGCGCTCTTAAATCCTGGGATAGGGTCAATGAAGCACTGGGAAAAGATGAGATTATCAAGGGATATATCAAGTGCCGGACTAAAGGAGGTATGATCGTTGATGTTTTTGGCATTGAAGCTTTTCTTCCGGGTTCGCAAATTGATGTTAAACCCATTCGCGATTACGATATATATGTAAACAAAACCATGGAATTTAAGGTAGTGAAGATCAACCAGGAATTTAAAAATGTGGTGGTTTCGCATAAAGCCTTAATTGAAGCTGAGCTTGAGCAACAGAAAAAAGAAATTATTGCCAAACTTGAGAAAGGACAAATACTTGAAGGAACAGTTAAAAACATTACCTCTTACGGAGTCTTTATAGATCTTGGTGGGGTTGACGGGCTGATCCACATTACCGATCTCTCCTGGGGTCGCGTAAATCATCCTGAAGAAATAGTGCAGCTGGATCAGAAACTGCAGGTGGTAATTCTCGATTTTGATGACGATAAAAAACGTATTGCCCTGGGATTGAAACAGCTTACTTCTCACCCCTGGGATTCTCTTGATGAAAAATTAAAAGTGGGTGATGTAGTGAAAGGAAAAGTTGTGGTGATGGCTGATTATGGTGCATTTGTTGAAATAGCCGCCGGTGTTGAAGGTTTGATCCATGTTTCTGAAATGTCCTGGTCACAGCACCTTAGGAGTGCTCAGGAATTTCTTAATGTTGGGGATGAGGTTGACGCTCAAATATTAACTCTTGACAGGGATGAGCGAAAGATGTCTTTGGGTATGAAGCAACTTAAGGAAGATCCGTGGGAAAAAATTCAAGAAAAATATGCCATTAACTCTAAGCATAGTGCAAAAGTTAGAAATTTCACAAATTTTGGAGTTTTTGTTGAAATAGAAGAAGGCGTTGATGGATTAATTCATATTTCAGACCTTTCATGGACCAAGAAAATTAAACATCCTGCCGAATTCACTAACATTAGTGAGGATATTGAGGTTGTGGTATTAGAAATTGACAAGGAAAATCGTCGCTTAAGCCTGGGCCATAAACAACTCGAAGAGAATCCATGGGATGTATTTGAAACCTTATTTATCATTGGCTCAGTTCACGAAGGAACTGTAACCGAAGTGATGGATAAAGGTGCTTTGGTGGCTCTTCAGTATGGGGTAGAAGGTTTTGTTACACCCAAGCATTTAATAAAGGAAGATGGAAGCAGTGCGAAGGTTGATGAAAAACTTCCATTTAAGGTTGTGGAATTTTCAAAATCTGCAAAGAAAATTGTACTTTCACATACGAAAGTATTTGATGAGGATAAAAAAACTCCTGCATCTGCCGGGAAAAAATCTTCAAAATCAAATCAAGGAAGAAGTACAAAGAAAGTTAAAGCAA
The DNA here is from genome assembly GCA_964416375.1 of uncultured Bacteroidales bacterium. Classification (GTDB taxonomy): domain Bacteria; phylum Bacteroidota; class Bacteroidia; order Bacteroidales; family UBA10428; genus UBA10428. The sequence continues at coordinate 27,325 of CAYQDZ010000009.1, read as the reverse complement.
ACCTTGAAAAAACAACGCTTGGAGATGTTACTGATTTGGCAGCTCTGAAGAAAGAAATGGAAAAGGCTCAAAAACTTGATAAAGAAAAATCATCAGATTAAACGAAAAGTGATATATTTATAAAAACTTTTCCACATGGAATTTAAGATAGAAAAGCAAGACAATCACACCTTAATTCAAGTACTTGAAGAAAAGCTTGATACTCATATAGCACCAACATTAAAATCTGAGTTGGTACTGGTATCAGGTAATGGAGAAAAAAACATCATACTTGATTTAAGTAAGTGTCGTTACTGCGATTCTTCGGGATTGAGTGCAATATTGGTTGCAAATCGTCTTTGTAAGAATGCTAGTGGCACCTTTGTGTTGACGGGTTTAAATGATGCAGTTGAGCGATTGATAACGATTTCCCAGCTTGATACTGTTTTAAATATTTCAAACACAATCGAAGAAGGTGTTGATTTAATTGCACAAACAAGTAGTTAAATTGATTTTTCTATAAAATGACATTTGAATTGACGATTTTGGGAAGTGCAAGTGCTCTTCCAACGTCAACAAAATTTCCTACCGCTCAAGTACTTCATGTACATGAGCGGTTTTTTTTAATCGATTGCGGTGAGGGAACCCAAATACAACTTAGAAAAGCTAAGGTGCCTTTTGGGAAAATTAACCATATATTCATAAGTCACACTCATGGTGATCATATTTTTGGCCTGTTCGGTCTGCTCTCATCCTTTAATTTATTAGGAAGAAAAACTCCCTTGTACATCTATGGTCATCCGGACATAGAAAAAATCATCAACATGTATCTTGAGAATTTCTCGATGACAACAAATTATGAGATACATATTTATAAAATAAACAAAAGACAATATCAGAGTATCTATGAAGATAAAGTGGTGGAAGTAATGGCTTTCCCTCTGAAGCACAGGATTCCATGTTTTGGTTACCTTTTCAGGGAAAAGAAAAGGCCCCTGAATATCAGGAAGGATTCTATCAGCGGGTTCAATCTTACTGTGAAACAGATAAAAGCAATAAAAAACGGCGAAGATTTATTGACTCCATCGGGAAAAATGATCCCAAATCGGAAATTGACAAAAATGCCGTACAAATTAAGATCTTATGCCTATTGTACCGATACCTTAATGTATAAGAAGATTGTTCCCTATATTAAGGGCGTGGACCTATTGTATCACGAGGCAACTTTTGCTGATGCTGATAAAAAACTGGCACGATTAACCGGACATGCAACAACAAAAGAAGCTGCAATAATAGCTTCAGAAGCATCGGTTAAACAACTGCTTATCGGACATTTTTCAAACCGCTACAAATTGGTTGATGACTTGCTCGGGGAGGCAAAGGAAATTTTCAGGGAAACATACATTGCCGAAGATTTAAAAAGCTATGCTATTCCCTTGATGAGGGAAAGCAAAGTGTGAAGTCTAAACCGTGGATTAATGTTTATATTTGTCAAAATTTCCATTCAATAAAGGTTTCATTGTGCAGGAAAAAATTATCATTCTTGATTTTGGTTCTCAATACACTCAGCTAATTGCCAGAAGAGTGCGTGAGTTAAATGTGTATTGCGAAATTTATCCTTTTAACAGAACTATTAAAACGGATCCTTCCATTAAGGGAGTTATTCTATCGGGCAGCCCTTGTTCGGTGAGGGATACAGATCATCCGGCTCCTGATCTTGGCAACCTAAAGGGAACAATACCTGTATTGGGAATTTGTTATGGTGCTCAATATATGGCACAAAGTAGCGGAGGCGAGGTGCTTCCGTCGGAACACCGTGAATATGGCAGGGCAAACCTTGAATTTATAGATAAAAATTCAGATTTGTTGCATGGACTTTCACCCGGCACACAGGTTTGGATGTCGCATGGCGATACCATCATTAATTTGCCGGAAGGTTTTAAAATTATCGGAAGCACACGTGATGTAAAAGTTGGCGCATACAGTATTGAAAAGGAAAAGACATATGGAATTCAGTTTCATCCTGAAGTGTATCATACAACCGACGGATTGATCTTATTGAAAAATTTTATCGTTGGAATTTGTGGCTGTAAACAGGACTGGACACCGGCATCTTTTATTGAAAGTACAGTGCATGCTCTGCAGGAAAAACTAAAAAACGATAAAGTTGTCCTGGGAATATCAGGTGGTGTGGATTCATCGGTTGCAGCAATACTCTTACACAGGGCAATTGGGAAAAAACTCACTTGTATTTTTGTAGATAACGGTGTTCTCAGAAAAAATGAATTTGGAAAAGTGCTCGATTCATATAAACATATGGGATTAAATGTTGTAGGTATTGATGCGAAGAAAAGATTTATTGACGATCTGAAAGGAATTTCAGATCCGGAAACAAAAAGAAAAAGCATCGGAAAAAATTTTATTGAAGTATTTGAAAAAGAAGCACATAAAATAGAGGATGTAAAATGGCTCGCACAAGGTACAATATATCCCGATGTTATTGAATCGGTATCGGTGAATGGTCCTTCGGCAACCATCAAATCGCATCACAATGTGGGTGGACTGCCGGAACGTATGAATTTAAAAATGGTGGAACCTTTGAATTTGCTGTTCAAAGATGAAGTAAGGAGAGTAGGGAAAGCACTGAATGTTGATCCGCTTATTCTGGGAAGACATCCGTTTCCGGGACCCGGATTGGCTATAAGAATTGTGGGTGAAGTCACGGCAGATAAAGTAGCTTTGCTGCAGGAAGTGGATGATATTTATGTTGAAGGGCTAAAAGAATTCGGGTTGTATGATTCCGTTTGGCAGGCTTTGGCCATTTTATTGCCGGTGCAATCGGTTGGTGTGATGGGTGATGAAAGAACCTATGAAAATGTTATCACATTGCGTGCTGTATCGTCAACTGATGGTATGACGGCTGATTGGTCGCATTTGCCTTACGAATTTCTGGCAACAATTTCTAACAGGATTATTAATAATGTAAAAGGAGTGAACAGGGTTGTATATGATATAAGCTCAAAACCTCCGGCCACCATTGAGTGGGAGTGATTAATAATTAATAATTAATAATTAATAATGAAGAATTAAGAATTAAGAGTTAAGAATGAAGAACCGGAGCGAAGCGGAGCTCGGCGAAGCCAATTAAGAATGAAGAGTTAAGAGTTAAGAGTTAAGAATTAAGAATTAAGAATTAATAATTAAGAATTAAGAATTAAGAATTAATAATTAAGAGTTAAGAATTAAGAATTAAGAGTTAAGAATTAAGAATTAAGAATGAAGAGTTAAGAATGAAGAATGAGTTGGAAAATTGAGATGATACTGTTTGCTGATCACTGTTTACGAATGAGTGATTACACGGGTAACTGTTGCACAACTTAGGTATTGACATTCCTGACGAAGCATAGCGGAGATCAGGAACCACGAAGTGCTCAGCGGAGCTAATCCAGAAATATCAGATTTTCAGGTAATGGATTCCGGCTCTTCATTACGGCCGGAATGTTGCTCTAAAGGAGTTGTGCAACAAGCACACGGTATAAATTTTAATTTTACCATTTATGGTTCAAGTTTGTTTAATAATACACGATATAAAATAACATAATAATAATTAATCATATAACGAATGAAAGTATTACAACGTATATTGTTTTTGTTTCTATTTTTTGCACTATCTGTTCATGTCAACAGCCAGTATCAATCAAAACAGGCTTTTAAGTATGTTCAATTTTTAAAATATCTGAATGACTATTATGTCGATTCTATAGATAATGAGAAGTTGGTTGAAGATGCTATTATAGGTCATTTGCATGAATTGGACCCGCATTCTACATACATATCCAGCGAAGATGTAAAGAAAACAAATGAACCCCTGAAGGGGAATTTTGAAGGTGTTGGGATCTCATTTAATATACTGAATGATACTCTTTTTGTGATTACTCCTGTACCAGGTGGCCCGTCTGAAAAAGTCGGTATTCAGTCGGGGGACAGGATCCTGAAAGTGGATGGAGAAAACATAGCCGGTATCGGATTAACGAATGAAGATGTTTTTTCCTTGTTGAGGGGTACTAAAGGAACTAAAGTAACGGTGACAATTTTGCGCAGATCAGCAAATAAGTTATTAGATTTTACCATAACAAGAGATAAAATTCCTATTAACAGTCTTGATGCAGCGTATATTATTTCAGAAGGAGTTGGATATATTAAGCTCAATCGTTTCTCAATGACTACCATGAATGAATTTACCGATGCCTCAATCAGATTAATAAAAAAGGGAGCTGAGGAACTTATACTTGACCTTACAGGCAACGCAGGAGGGTATCTGGATATGGCTGTGTTACTTTCTGATCAATTTCTCGATAACAATAAGCTAATCGTTTATACCCAGGGTCTTAACAGTCTGAAAAGAGAATACTTTGCTTCATCCAAAGGTTTGTTTGAGAATGGGAAAGTAGTGATATTGATCGATGAGGGTTCAGCCAGTGCAAGTGAAATAGTCTCCGGAGCAATTCAGGATTGGGACAGAGGCATAATCATAGGACGTCGTTCTTTTGGTAAAGGTCTGGTACAAAGACAACTTGAATTGCCTGATGGTTCCATGATCAGGTTAACAAGTGCAAAATATTATACACCTTCGGGACGACTTATTCAAAAATCATACGAAGATGGAAATGAAAAATACCAAAGCGAAATTTTTGACCGGTATGAACACGGTGAATTTAACACAAAGGATAGCATCAAATTTCCTGATTCTCTTCAGTTTAAGACACTGGTGAATGAAAGAATAGTTTTTGGGGGAGGTGGAATTATGCCCGATATTTTTGTTCCATTGGATACTACTTCTTATTCAGATTATTACGGCAGTATGATCAGGGAAGGAATTCTGAACCAATTCGTACTTGAATATGTAGATAAAAACAGAAGGAAAATACTAAGTAATTATGTTGATTTTCAGAAGTATAAAGATAATTTCACCTCAACAGATGAACTGTTGACTAAATTGACCAGGTATGCTGAAAAAGAAGGATTAAGTATGGATAGTATTGGGTTTGAACTATCAAAAAACAAGATTGCCTTAATACTAAAAGCATACATTGCAAGAGATTTATGGTCGACTAGTGAGTTTTATCAGATCATAAACGAGGAAAATGAGAATCTCCTGAAAGCAATAGAGGTTTTAAACAAATGGGATGAATATTCTGAAAAACTTTTGTATTGATGTTTTTTTCTTCGGGAGAAGTTCAGGATATTTTACCAAAGCTTGTTTGGTGGGTAATATCGAATTACATCGAAGTTCTGGCAACCATTACCGGATTAATTTACCTTATATACTCGGTGAAAGGAAATATACTGTTGTGGGTTTTTGGCTTAATCACTTCTTTACTCTATGTGTATGTTTTTTTTCAATCAAAGATTTATGCCGATATGGGCATCAATATTTACTATGTCATCATTAGTATCTATGGTTGGATACACTGGAGCAGACCAAAAAACATGACAAAGGAACTGCCTGTATTAAAAATTAATTTTAAACTTGGACTCATATTATTCCTGTTGAGTATTCTCATATTTGTGATCATTTCTGTTCTTTTAAAGCAATTCACAGATTCGGATATTGCTCTGTGGGATGCTTTTACAACTTCATTAAGCATTATTGCAACATGGATGCTTGCACGAAAAATAATAGAACATTGGATCATATGGATTGTAGTGGATGCTGTATCAGTTGGATTATATGTTTATAAGGGATTGTATCCTACAGTTTTTCTTTTCGTGGTATATACAAGTTTGGCAGTTCTGGGATACTTTGAATGGTATAAAAAGTGGAAAATGCAAGCGACAAAATAATACGGATTATTGTAACAGGACCTGAATCTACAGGGAAAACTGAACTGGCTTTTCAATTGGCTGCTAAATACAGGGTAAACTGTATTCAGGAATACGCCAGAGTGTATATTGAAAAGCTGAACAGGCCCTATCGCTATGATGATGTACTGAATATTGCAATGAAGCAGGTTGAAATGATGAATGCCTACTCAAAAAAATCCGGCACACTGTTGCTTGTTGATACCTATTTAATTATTACAAAGATTTGGTTCATAAGGGTCTATGAAAGATATCCCAAATGGGTGGATTCAGAAATAGAAAAGACAAAAGATGATTTTTACCTTCTTTGCAAGCCAGATATTCCATGGATTCAGGATGGAATTAGAGAAAATGGTGGTTTCATGCGTGAAGTTCTCTACAGGGATTATGAAAATGAATTGAAAAATGCTAATTTGAATTATTCTGTCATTGAAGGAAAAAATTCCGATAGATTTGACAATGCTGACCTGGCTGTTCAGAAATTTATAAAGAAGCATTTATGACACAAAAAGCTGATCAGATGGAAATGATTGCAAAAACATTTCCTGGTCTCGAAGAAATACTTGCACAAGAGATAAGCCATATTGGAGGAAAGAGTATTGAAATTCTGAATCGGGCGGTAAGGTTTTTTGGCGATAAGAGCTTGTTATACAAGTCAAACCTGTATTTGAGAACTGCTTTGCGCATTCTTGTGCCTGTTCTTAAAAAGAATATCAAAACACAAATTGATTTGTACACTGTTATTAAGGATTATGAGTGGGAAAAGCATTTCAAACCCGGTATGACGATGGTGGTTGATACATTCTTAAGTTCCTCAACTTTTACTCATTCACACTTTGTTTCTTTGCGAACAAAGGATGCTATTGCTGATCGTTTAAGGCAGATATATCATCGCAGGCCGAGTGTTAACAAAAACGATCCGGATATTTCCATCAATGTTCACCTTGTAAATAATGTCCTTACGGTTTCTATTGATTCTTCGGGTAATTCTTTACATAAGCGTGGTTACAGAAAAGGAGATTTTGAAGCACCCATCAACGAAGTTTTGGCTGCTGGTCTGATTATGATGACAGGATGGAAAGGGGACACAGACTTCTACGATCCTATGTGCGGTTCCGGAACCATTGGAATAGAAGCTACACTGATTGCCAGAAATATTCCTCCGGGAATATTCAGAACGCATTTTGGATTTGAAAATCACCAGGATTTTGATGAAGATTTGTGGGGCAGGATATATGATGATATTCAGGAAAATGACTGGAATGGTAACATATATGCCAGTGATATCTCAAAACAAGCCATTAAGATTGCTGCAATCAATGCGAAAAATGCAGCTGTTTTAAGGAATATTCAATACAGGGCCATTGATTTTAGAAACTACCCGATAATTCAAAATGGAGGTGTTGTCGTGTTAAATCCTCCTTACGGGGAACGCATGGGGAACAGTCAGATAGAGAATTTTTATCGTATCATCGGAGATAGTCTAAAGAGAAATTTCACCGACGCTGAAGTATGGCTAATAAGCAATAATTTAAATGCTTTGAAACATGTTGGATTAAGACCCGTAGAAAGGTATAAAGTATATAATGGTGCCTTAGAATGCAGGTATAACAAATATGAGATATATTCGGGGAGCAGAAAGGGTAAATACAATCAACCAGGTAATAAATAATTATATTGTTGTCCGGAAAAGACGGATAATTTTGACATTTTATATTATATTTATCTATAGTATGGCTGAGAATTATTGTAAATTCTTTATGTGCTCTAATTAAAAGCTTTACAATTAAGATTTTTTCTATATTTGTTGAACCCAAAACAGGACATAAGTTAAGATAAGCTTTCTATGAGCTTTAACATAAATGAATATTACACTGACATTAGCAAAGGAGATATCCTTCTGGCTTATAAGGGAAGTATTACCTCCGAGTTGATAAATGATGTGTTAGAAGCTGTGGAGGATAAAATGGAGGCCGGAGGTGAAGAAGGGAAAACACGTAAAAAACTGTATAATGTTCTTGTTGAAAGTCTTCAGAATTTATACCATCATATAGAAGAAACGCATGAGGGCATAAATGAAGACCTGGATCCTAAATTTGGAATATTGGTGATAGAGAAGGAAGAAAACGGAGATTTTAAGGTGACTACAGGAAATTTTGTTGTGAGCACAAAAACAAAACTCTTAAAAGAGAAAATTGATAAAATCAATTCATTATCAAAAGATGAATTGAAAGACATGTACAAGTTCATTCTAAATCATCAAAAAATATCGGCCAAAGGAGGAGGAGGCTTAGGTCTTGTTGATATTGCAAGGAAAACAGGTAAAAAGATGATTTATAATTTTTATCCCTACAACGATAAATATGTATTTTTTGACTTAGCAATTCAGATTTAATTGACTCAATATTTTTAGTATGGAATCATTGAAAATAGATGGAACCACAAAAACGCCCAACGTTAATTTCAACATTGAAAAAGGAATTCTTGAAATAAAAGGAAGATCAATTCCTGAAAATTCGATTGAGTTCTATAAGCCATTGGTTGATTGGTTGGAAGAATATGCCCAATCTCCTCAATCGAAGACTGAAGTCAATGTGCATCTGGAATATTTCAATACCAGTTCTTCAAAATGTATCCTCGATGTATTCAAAAAACTTGAGGCTATTCATAAAAACAAATACGATGTGCAAATAAACTGGTACTATGAAGAAGATGATGAAGATATGTTGGAAGCAGGGGAAGATTATGAATCCATTATTCGTGTACCTTTCAAAATGATTGAAATTGTAGATTAAGAACTAAAGAGATTAGATTCAGAAGGTTGTCTCATATCAAGGCAACCTTTTTTTTATTCATTATCTTGAACAAATCTTCGGTTCAAATTTTCAAAAGCATCAAGCAGCTTGCGTAATCCTCTATAATATAGTATGACATAAAAGAAAACAGTCATAAGCCAAATTACAATGATATTTACCCAGAAGGTTTTGTAGTAGGTGCCCAGGAATTTCTTTTGCGGCGCATAAAAATGTGCCTTGATTACATTTGATTCAGGATCCAGATAAATGGGATCGATCTTTTGAATTAACCGACCTTTATATTCAACAATTCTAACCGGTTCATTACTGTTTTCAACAAATTCCGCCAACCTGTCGTTATAATGATCTCTTTTTTGCTGGATAAACTTTTCTTTATTTTCCGGTGATTTCTGATAGCTGCGAATAATATCGTCCCTCTTGTCGCTGGCTCTGTTGTATATTTTTATATAAAACCTGTTTACTTTTCTTATGTAGTTTCTTGTTTCGTTAAGAACTTTTATGTCTATTTTATCAGGATGGAGTTTATCCAGATAATCAAATTCAATTCGATCGTTAGCAATGAGTTCTTTTCCTATTTCATTTCTTAATAACCTGAGGCTATTCTCAATTTTCTTTTTTTCTCCACCCTTGTTGTTGTATTTGATGATATAATCTATTTTATTCTCAAGATTTTTTACCCAATAGTACTTTTTGAATTCGGCGATACTCATTATTTTATTTAAAGGATAAAACTGACGCATGTATTCGTTTTCATTGAATTGGTTCACTGCCAGTGCTTCATAGCCCCATCTTGCTGTCATGATTTCTCCGTAAAACGGAATTTTGTTGGGCGATGAAATTGTCGGATTCAATTTTTCATATTTGACAATTACACCACTCAAAATGATTTGAGGAATAACAAGGAAGGGTATCAGAATATAAATGGTTACCACTGTTTTGAAACTATCAGATATCATCAATCCCATGAGGTTAGCGCTTACCCAGCAGCTGAAAAGCACAATCCAGTATTGAAAATACATTCCTTTAATTTCCAAAATGGAATTTCCGACCACAACAAACAATGCAGCTTGAATAGCTGAAAGTGTCAGAAGGACCATTATTTTTGATATCAGATAACTTGACCAGCTTAAATTTAAAAATGCCTCACGTTTCAAAATTTTTCTGTCCTTGATAATTTCCTCCGCACTTATGGTCAGCCCTATGAATATGGCTACAATAACGGACATGAAAATATACACCGGTAAATTGCTATTTCCCAGCAGAGTGTACCCTAATTCATTCAGCTCACTTTCGTTGTAGTACTTTATGATAAACGAAAGAATAAAGGCCAACAAAGGAGCTTCAAGAAAATTGATTATCAAATATTGAGTATTAACAATTTTGGCAAGCACATCACGCTTTACAAATACAAGAAACTGCCTTAATTTATTTGGAATTTTAAACGAGATGCATGGCAATTCGCCTGCTTCTTCAGTTTTTGTTTTTTGTTCTTTTGTATGCTCAATAAAATGTCTGTTCCATTCTTTTGGCGATATTTTTCTTCGCTGGGTGAATTTTCCGTATTCATCAAGGATGTTTGATTCAACAATGTTGAAAACTTGCTCGGGATTTACATTACCACATATATTACATTCACTTTCATTGTAATTTGCATAATGTATTTTTGATTTGAAATATACGATCGAATCAATGGGATCGCCGTCATAAATAAGATATCCTCCGGTATCGAGAATCAGGAGTTCATCGAACATTTTGAATATATCGGATGATGGCTGATGAATCACTACAAATACAAGCTTTCCTTTCAGCGATAATTCCTTCAGTAAGTCCATGATGTTTTCAGAATCACGCGATGACAGACCGGATGTTGGCTCATCGAGGAAAAGTACTGCGGGCTCACGAATAAGCTCAAGAGCTATATTCAGCCGTTTTCTCTGTCCTCCGCTTATCATTTTATTCAAAGGTGTACCAACCTGAACATCTTTGATCTCATATAATCCTAAGCTTTGAAGTATTTTGTCAACGGCAGCAATTACTCTTTCTTCTTTGTAATTGCTAAAACAAAGCTTTGCATTGTAGTACAGATTCTGAAATATGGTAAGTTCTTCGATAAGCAAATCATCTTGTGATACATAACCAATCAATCCTTCAATTTTACTTTTTTCCGTATGGATGTTGATCCCATTTATTGTAATATCGCCTGATGTAGGAGTTTCAGCACCGTTCAGCACATTAAGAAGAGTTGATTTGCCGGCGCCGCTTGCTCCCATGATACCCACCAGGCGCCCCGAATCTTTAATAAAACTCATGGGCTGTAAACCGGTGTTGCCGTTCTTGAAGCGATAGCTTATTTCGTTTACATGAAAAGAGATTTTTGATTCCTGCTGACCTGCATGAAATAAGGTTACTATATCGCTGTAATAAATTGGTCTGATATTATGATCGCGGATGGAGGAGCCTGAATTGAAAACAAAAACTTTGTAGGGTTGAAGGAGCTGACCATTCAGGTACAATTCATGACTTCCCAGATACCTGATAAAATACAGATTAGCTGAAGTCGCCTTAAGCAACCAAAGTTCACCTTTAAAATGCTTGGAATACAGTTGCTTATTTTCCCGAACATCTTCTTCTTCCTGCTTGTTATCAATAATTAGAATATTTTCTGATAGAGGAGCATAACCGATATTTTTAATTGTAAAATCACGAATCAGATCATGTTCTTCATTATCAACATTAAAGGAATCAGCTACAGTCTGTATGAATTCGAATTCTTGTTTTGAGATTTTCGCTTCGTCGGAATCAACAAACTCGAACAGATGAATGACAACTATAAGTTTTTGTTTTTGTGTAAGCTCCCGATTGATCTGATCACATATTCTGAGAATTTTAACCGAATCGGGCCCGATCCTTCGATCTCCTCTTGAGTTAACGAGACTTTGATGCCGGGCAAAAAACCTGTCAAAAATGGAAAGATATCCGTCAACGAGTTCCTGATTCAGTATACGACCTAAATAGGACTCAACAACAGTACGCCTGTCACTTCCATTCGTATTATTTTCATCGGGCCTCGCAATAATTGCGAAAAGCTCCATGAGTGCTTTTAAAATTTGTTCACTCATTTTTCAAATGAGATTGGATCTTTATTATGCTAGATGCTAGGAATTCTACGCAATTGAAACATTATAGTTACGCCTGATCAAACATTTGTCTTTAATATGTAAATAGCTTTTATTTGTCTTACAGAATCATAAATTAGCAATGTTCATAATGAAAAAATTCTTCTCCTTAGGTGTTCTTCTCGTGATTGTGAGCTTAACCTCTTATAATCAGTATTTTACGATTGAAGATATAGAAGTGGGCAGATTGTCATATCTGATGCCTCATGATCTGGATAATTTGCAGTGGAATCAGGCTGATGAAAATGTCATATTTTCTGAAGGAGACAGCTTGTTTGATATTCAGATCGGCGTTTCAGAAAGACAGTTATTGTTAGATTTGGACCAATTAAATGGTGTTATACTGCAACACAAAAGGAGTGTTTTAAATGATTTCCCTGCTGTAGAAATGGTGTCGGAGAATACATTTACTTTTTCTTATGATCACTGTCTTTATATTTTCAATATAGTAAAGAAAGAACTTGACAGGTATTTTGTTCTTCCTCCGAACTCAGAGAATATCGCTTTAAGCCCGGATACAAGATACGTAGGCTTTACCCTGAATAACAACCTTTGGATACTGAATGAAAAGGGAGAACAAATACAGCTTACTCATGATTCAGTAAATGGAATAACAAACGGAGATATCGTTTTTAGAAATGAATTTGGAATTGATAAAGGCTTGTACTGGTCACCACAAAGCAATTGTCTTGCTTTCTACAGGAAAGATGAAACCCAGGTAAGTCAATACCCCCTGATTGATATCAAGAACCGGCCGGCAACAACTGAATTTATTCGATACCCTATGGCTGGGATGAAGAGTGAGGAAACGGAAGTATGCATTTATTCCATTGCAGATCATTCTCTTAGTAAAATTCAGGCTGAGGGAGATGCAGAACAATACCTGACAAATCTTAGCTGGGCCCCTGATGACAAATTTTTATATATCCAACATCTCAATCGGGGCCAGGATACCATGGTATTAAAAAGTTATGATGTCCGAACCGGGAAATTCATAGAGGAATTGTTTTCCGAAACCAATGAGCGATATGTCGAACCTCTTAATCCGCTTGTGTTTTCCGTGATTTCTCCGGGCGACTTTTACTACCAGAGCAACAGGGATGGTTTCAATCATATATACCATTACAATGCAAAAGAGGGTAAGCTGGAGAGAATTACAAAGGGAAACTGGGAAGTCACTGAACTTTTAGGGTTTGATAAGAGTGAACGCATTGTTTATTTTATGGCAACAAAAGACAGTCCGTTAGAAAAGCATTGTTATAAATTGAACAGGGATCATGGTGAGATCACAAAACTTACCGGTAAGGAAGGGACACATAAAGTTATATTTAATAGAAGCATGACACATTTTATCGATAAATGTTCCAGCTATACTGTAGCCAATGAAATTTCAGTCTGCCATAACAATGGTGAATTGGTCCATGAATTGCTGAGGTCTGATAATCCTGTTAAAGAGTATAAGCTTGGCAAGGTGGAAAGAGGTACTATAATGGCAGCTGATGACAATACAAAATTGTATTACCGGATCATAAAACCTACCGACTTTAATCCCTCAAAAAAATACCCGGTGTTGGTCTATGTATATGGGGGTCCCCATGTTCAGCTGATTGCCAATTCATGGATGGACAGGATCGAATTTTTTCAGCAATACATGGCGCAACAGGGATTTGTTTCCTTTATTCTTGACTGTCGTGGTTCAGCATACAGGGGCAGAGAATTTGAAAGCGTGGTTCACAGACAATTGGGAATTCCGCAAATAGCCGATCAAATGGCCGGAGTAGATTACCTCAGATCATTATCCTACGTTGATACGAGTCGTATAGGAGTGCATGGATGGAGCTTTGGCGGACACCTGACCGTTTCCATGATGCTGAAGTTTCCTGAGATCTTTAAAGCAGGTGTTGCCGGGGGACCTGTAATGGATTGGAAATATTATGAAGTGATGTATACTGAGCGTTATATGGATAAGCCTTCGGAGAATCCGGACGGGTATGAAGCAACGGATCTGATAAAGGACGCAGAGAACCTAAAAGGAGATTTGCTCATTATCCATGGAGCTCTTGATCCGGTAGTTGTCTGGCAACACAGTTTATTGTTTCTGCAAGCCTGCATTGAATCCAATGTAATGCTTGATTATTTTGTTTACCCCGGATATGAACATCATGTTTCCGGCAAAGACAGGGTTCATCTAAGCAGGGTCATTTCAGAGTACTTTATAAAGCGGCTCTAATCAGAACCTAAAATCCGCATGTTTGAAATGAAAGTCATCATAGAACTCTCTTTATTCATGTTTTACCCCAACTATTTTTCATTTGATTTGCAACAATCCTCAAGTCTTAAGATTTAGTAAAATGTCTATCAGTTGATCAGTCCGTCTAAGAAAAATTGCGTAGTAATTCAAGTGAGACATTCGGGCGTGTAAGCTTTGAGGAGGAATTTTGTTTGAACTCCGACGAAGGAGGAGTGAGTTTAATTCCGCAAGGAGAAAGGCTTACGTTAGAATTCAAGCAATTTTTCTTGAACGGAGACTTTTTTGCTTACTTTTTATGTGGTTGATAAAAAGGTAAGTCGAACTGCCTGGGAGCAGTTCGAAAGAAAGGCTTGTGGGAAGGAAATTTAATAGATAATTCCATAATTCAAATGTAGACATGCTGATTTTAGGCAGAATTGCACGTTTTTTCTTTGTAACCCTAAGGGTTCATTGGAACGCAAATGATGTGTAGTTCAACAGATAATTGACTTAGAAGATGAACAGGCTGTAATTATTGCATGTCCATTCATTGATAACCTGACAAAAAGTCATCTAATACCCTGTAAGCCATGTCATTATAGCATAGTTATTTTTTTGGCTGAGAATTTGACATACTAAATACCAGTAAAAAAACTATGTAAAATGAACTTGAATAATTTTACCATAAAATCGCAGGAAGCAATTCAGGAAGGATTTCTGATTGCTCAGGAGAAGGGAAACCAATCTGTTGAAACAGGTCACCTCCTTAAGGGACTATTGCTGAAGGGCGATAGTATAGCTGATTTCATTTTTAACAAAGTAGGGGCAAACAAACAGGCCATTGAACAGGTGCTTGGTAAAATTCTTGAAAGCTATCCAAAAGTATCGGGGGGAGAACAATACCTTTCTTCAGATGCATCGAAAGCTTTACAGAATGCATTGAACAGTAGTAAGAAAAAAGGAGATCAATATGTGTCGGTTGAGAATATTTTATCAGGCTTATTGACTACAGGTGATGATATTTCTCAATTGTTAAAGGACAACGGCCTTTCCAAGGCTGAGGTAGACAAAGCAATTCAGGAATTAAGGCAAAATGTTTCGGCAGATACACCCTCTGCCGAAGATTCCTATAATGCCCTTGATAAATATGCGATCAACCTGAACGATAGTGCACGCAGCGGAAAACTTGATCCCGTCATTGGCCGTGACGAAGAGATACGCAGAATACTTCAAATTCTATCGCGTCGTACGAAGAACAATCCCGTACTTATTGGTGAGCCGGGAGTAGGAAAAACAGCTATTGCTGAAGGATTGGCTCATCGTATTGTTTCTGGTGATGTACCCGAAAACCTTAAATCAAAACAGGTTTATTCTTTGGATATGGGGGCACTTATTGCGGGAGCCAAATACAAGGGGGAATTTGAGGAGAGACTAAAGGGAGTTGTAAAAGAGGTAATTCATGCTAATGGTGAAATCATTTTGTTTATCGATGAGATACATACCCTTGTTGGAGCAGGTAAATCTGAAGGAGCCATGGATGCAGCGAATATTTTAAAACCTGCACTTGCCAGAGGCGAATTAAGGGCTATCGGAGCTACAACGCTGGGCGAATATCAAAAATATTTTGAGAAGGAT
The DNA here is from genome assembly GCA_964416375.1 of uncultured Bacteroidales bacterium. Taxonomy (GTDB): domain Bacteria; phylum Bacteroidota; class Bacteroidia; order Bacteroidales; family UBA10428; genus UBA10428. Next base: position 11,627 of record CAYQDZ010000009.1, on the reverse strand, counting down.
AAAGCACTGGAAAGAAGATTTCAGATAGTTCATGTGCAGGAACCGGATACTATGAGTGCTATTTCCATTTTGAGAGGATTGAAAGAACGGTATGAGGCACACCATAAAGTGAGGATCAAAGACGAGGCAATCATTGCTGCCGTTGAACTCTCATCAAGGTATATTACGGAAAGGTTTTTGCCGGATAAAGCCATTGATTTGATTGATGAAGCTGCATCAAAGATGAGGATTGAGATGGATTCCCTTCCCCAGGAAATTGATGATGTGGAAAGAAAAATAAAACAGATTGAAATTGAAAGAGAGGCATTGAAACGTGAAGGTGACAAGAAAAAAATTGAAGACCTGTCAAGAGAAATAGCCAATTTACGTGAAGAGAGAGATAAAATGAGGGCAAAATGGGAAGCTGAAAAAGACCTGATAGAAAAGATACAAAAGAACAAGACAGCAATCGAAGAATATAAATTGAAAGCAGACCATGCAGAAAGGGGAGGAGATTACGGAAAGGTTGCTGAACTGAGGTACGGCAAAATAAAGGAAGCGGAGGATAACATCAGGAAATTGAAAACTCAGCTGGATGAAAAGCAACATGACCAGATGATGATTAAAGAAGAAGTTACCTCAGAAGACATTGCAGAGATTGTTTCCCACTGGACAGGAATACCTGTGAGTAAAATGCTGGAAGGGGAGAAATCCAAACTTCTGAACTTTGAAAAACAATTGCACAAAAGGGTTGTCGGACAAGATGAAGCTATACAGGCAGTGGCTGATGCTGTGAGAAGAAGCAGGGCGGGACTACAGGATGAATCGAAGCCTATAGGTTCATTCATTTTTCTTGGTTCAACCGGTGTTGGAAAAACCGAACTGGCAAAAGCTTTAGCGGAAGTATTGTTCAACGATGAAAACCTGATCACACGAATTGATATGTCGGAATATCAGGAAAGACATTCAGTTTCACGATTGATCGGTGCACCTCCGGGATATATTGGTTATGATGAGGGAGGCCAGTTGACAGAATCTGTAAGAAGAAAACCGTATTCGGTCGTGCTTCTGGATGAAATAGAAAAAGCACATCCTGATGTGTTCAATATCCTGCTTCAGGTGCTTGATGACGGGCGGCTGACAGACAATAAAGGAAGGATTGTAAATTTTAAGAACACAATCATCATCATGACTTCCAACATAGGATCTCATCTGGTCCAGGAAAAATTGAACGGTTCTGCTAACGGAGACAGGGAAAAGTTGTTAAAAGACTTGAAAAAGGAAATTTTTGAGTTGATGAGAAAAACCATACGTCCTGAATTTCTGAATAGAATCGATGAGATTATTATGTTTACTCCTTTGAATTCAGCAGAAATAAAAGAAATAGTCAGACTTCAGATAGAGCAAATTCAAAAAAAACTGAACAAAATTCATGTAAAAATTGAAGTCACCGAAGAGGCCATTGAGTTAATAAGCAAAGAAGGTTTTGACCCTCTGTTTGGTGCCAGACCAATAAAAAGGATAATTCAGAGAGAACTCCTCAATACATTATCAAAAGAAATATTGGCAAATAAAATCTCAAAAGACAAAAAGGTAATTGTTGATTGCATGAACAAAGAAATTACAATAAGAAATTAGTAATTTTTAAACTTAGCAAAACGCTTTACTATCCGTGAGACGAAAGGATGAAAAGTGTTGTAGTGATAAATCTGTAGTGTAAATTAGTTGAAGCTTTCTAAACACTCACTTTGAGTTTCATAGAGATCAAATACATTGTGCAATTGCAAAAGTTTAAAGAGTTCCAACACCTCTTTCTTGATGTTGCAGATCTTAAACTGTCCGTGATTGCTATTTGCAGTTTTCATTATCGATAAGAAAACCCCAAAGCCTGAGCTGTCAATGAACTTAATACCTTCCAGATCAAGGGCAAGTTTAGTATCAGGTTTATTAAATAGACTTTTCAACTGTTCCTTCACCGGTTCTACAATCATAGCATTAAAACGATCAACTTCATTGAATTTAACTACAATAACATTGTTTATTTTTTCTGTCCTAAGCATATGCGACAAAATTTATATGTAAATTTCAATATTTCTGACAACTTCATTGAGTTCTTCCACAGCTTCCTCGGTTTCTTTTTTAAAATTTTCTATGAACACGGGATACTTTTCAACCTTTTCGCCTGATTTTGCTAGAATTTCAAATGTTTTTAATTCAGCTGCAAGCTTCTCCAGGCCCATTATCGATATAGACGATTTAGCTTTGTGAGCCAGTCTTCCCAGTTGTTCATATTCCTTGTCTTTATAAAATTTGTTCATATCCACAACGAACTCCACAACCTGAGACTTAAAGATAGTGATCATTTCAATTACCAGGTCTTTATTACCGGCCGACATGTTTTTTAAATAAGTGAGGTCAGTTTTCATCTCAAAATTGTTCTTGTGAATAAATTACCCTCTAAATTAATTTATTTTTTTTTTTTTATTAAAAAAATATTGTATATATAACAAAATCAACCTTTTTACAGTATACTGCAATAAAAAACTTACTAATGGTCAAACCAAGCCTTATTTTAGCGTTTATTTTTTGTATTTCGATTTCTTTGTTTGCACAAACTCAGGAATTCGATCATGAGAATTATCGCAAGCAAAGAATTGCGGAAAGATTGTTTAACTCAGCTGTAGAAGCCGTGCATGCGAAAGACTACTACGGGGCTCTTTTTTATTTAGACAGCATCGTAAAGTTACAGCCAAATTTTGCGGAAGCATATATCGAAAGGGGAAAAATTTATTATGTAAAAGAAAGAAAAAATGATGCCTTAAGGGAATTTCAGAAAACTTTAAGTTTTGAACCCAACAATGGAGAAGCATTATTTTATAATGCATACGTTAAATTTACCCAGGACACTTCAAGTGTTGGACCTTCCGATTTCGACCTGGCCATAAAAAATAACTATACGCTTCCTCATGCGTATTATTATCGGGGATTGATGAAACTACTTGACAATCAATACAATGATGCTATTGCTGACTTCTCCATAGCGATAGAAAAAAAAGCTGATTATGCAAAAGCTTTCCACGACAGAGCAACCGCAAAAAGAATGCTGGGCGACTACCAGGGAGCTATCTATGACTATAGACTGGCTATTACCTATGACAATGAGTTACTCATGGCCTATATCAATATGGGAACAACAAAGAAAAAACTGGGGGATTTTCAAGGTGCAGAGCAAGATTACACGGTTGCTATAAATATTGATTCCACAGACTATATGCCTTATAATAACAGGGGAGGCGCCAGGTATATTCTGGGCAATTTAGAGGAAGCAGAATCTGACTTTAATAAAGCCTATGAGCTAAATCCTGAATCTCCGTCTGTTGTTTGTAATATGGGGAATGTGCTTGCAAAGTCAGGAGACTATGAGTCGGCTCTTGAATGGTACAATAAGTCACTTGAACTGGATCCGAATTTTAACGTTTCTTATCTGAACAGAGGATTAACTTACGAGTTGCTCGGCATGCTCACGGAAGCTTGTGCAGACTGGCAAATGGCAGCTGATCTTGGATTGGAAGAAGCGAATGAATACCTAAAAGAGTGTAACAAATAATTTTACAGAACCATGCCTAAAAAAATCATATTACTTTCCGTACTGTTTTTATTTGCGTTTGCTTCATCAGAAGTTAATGCTCAGATCAAACCCCTGAAAGTTAAAAGAAAAGAGTTCAAGAAACAAGAGTATGGCTTTAAAGATGCCTGGATGGCCCTGAAAGACGGGAACTTCTACTATACATTGGGACTTGGATCGTACAGGCAGGCAAGAGAAAATTATTTGATTGCCTATGGTTACAATCAGGATAATCCTGAACTGAATTACATGATTGGCAGATGTTATCTCTTTAGCGACAATAAGTTTGAATCGATAAAATACATTGAGAAGGCTTATAAGCTGAAACCAGGTGTTCATTTTGATATTCACCTGATGCTTGGTATGGCATTCCATCAGATCCTGGAATTTGATAAAGCCATAGATGAATACAATTACTTCATTAACAACCTTCATCCGAAATTCAGACCCGCTTATCAATCTCGGATTGATTTGTATATACAACAGTGTAAAAATGGCAAATTGCTGGCTGCTGAGCCCAAACGGGTGGTTATCAATAATCTGGGACCAGCCATCAATTCGGTATTTGATGAATATGGGCCTGTTATTGATAAGGAAGGTACAAGCATGTATTTCACTTCACGCAGGAAACACTCCAAGAAAAGCAGGAAGAGCATTATTGATAATAAATATTTTGAAGATGTTTACACCTCCGATCAGATGAAAGGTGCATGGACAAAAGCCAGTCGTGTTGATAAGAAGATCACCGGAAAAACCAATACCACAAATGTAGCGGTTGTCGGTCTCGCACCCGATAAGCAAAGTATATACATCTATAAAGGAAAGAACAAAAATGGTGATTTGTATGTGAGCAGATTAAAAAAGGGCAAATGGACCACGCCAAGATCTCTTTCGAAATTCAATACAAAACATCGTGAAGTTTCTCTGTGTATTTCTTCCGATGAGTCAACGCTGTATTTTGTTTCCGGTAATACCAAAACAGGTTATGGAGGTACCGATATATACATAAGCACTAAAAATATACGGGGGAAATGGGATAAGCCGGTGAACGCAGGAAATGTGGTCAATACCTTTTTCGATGAGTTGGGAGTCAGCCTGGGAGCAAATGATTCTATATTGTATTTTAGTTCAAAGGGACACAACTCTATGGGAGGTTATGATGTTTTCAAGAGCACTCTCAGCAATGTAGGTTTATGGTCACGGCCATTGAATTTAGGCTATCCTATCAATACACCAAACGATGATATTTTCTACATAGATGACCCTGATGGGAAAACCGGATATTATTCTTCTAACAGGGAATCAGGACTTGGGGGAATGGATATTTACAAAGTGATTTATCTTGGATCAGAAAAAGACATGTTTGTCGGAGATGCGGAGAATCTGATAGCCGGAGTCATAATTCCCTATGATGATATTTATTTTGCCCCTTCACAGAAATTGAAGGTTGACACTTCTTTATTGATGAGAGGATTCATTAACGATTCTGAAAATCAGGACCCCATAGTTGCGAAAATTGAAATTATTGATCGTGAGAGGAGTCAGGTAGTTGCTACAGCTATTTCCGATCCAACAGGTAACTATTCGGTTAAAATACCGGAATCAAAAGAATATGGTGTGGAAATCATTGCAACAGGTTACCTGCTTTATCTGGATATGGTCGATCTGTCAATGAAAACTTACGATGAGGTGGTTGTGAAGAACTTTTTACTCGACAGGGTAGAAGTAGGGGCAAAAGTTATACTGAAAAACATTTATTTCGAAACAGGAAAATCTACACTTAAGCCTGAATCTTACGCAGGACTGAACAATGTGGTTAAGCTTCTGGAAAGCAATCCATCCGTAAGAATTGAGATATCAGGACATACCGATAATGTAGGAAGCCTTAATTTGAATACCAAACTTTCAAATAACAGAGCTAAGGCTGTTGTAACTTATCTTGTTGGAAAAGGCATACCGGCAAGCAGGCTGGAATACAAAGGCTATGCTTACTCCCAGCCAATTGCTCCAAACAATACAGCAGCAGGAAGAGCACAGAACCGGCGGGTTGAATTTAAAGTGTTAAGTAAATAACATATCCTGTAAAATGGATTTGAAAAGGCCCTCGAATTACAAAACGGGGGCTTTTTTTGGTTTAACTGCCAATAATTATCATAGAATACTTTCATCTTTATTTTTACATTTGCAGCATATTCTTTTACTTATGACAAACACAGTTTTGACCGATTGGCATCGAAAAGCAGGTGCCCGTATGGTAGAGTATGCCGGTTTTACTATGCCCGTTGAGTATAGCGGAGTGGTGAAAGAACATCTTGCGGTAAGAAATGCTGCAGGCATGTTTGATGCATCGCATATGGGAGAATTTTGGGTGAAAGGGAATAAGGCTATTGATCTGCTGCAATATACTACTACAAATGATGTTTCAAAGCTTGAAACAGGAAGAGCTCAATATTCCTGCATGCCCAACGGAAAAGGAGGAATAGTAGATGATCTGATTATCTATCGCTACGATTCTGATAAATACATGGTTGTTGTCAATGCATCAAATGTCAACAAAGACTGGAACTGGCTGAAGGAACACAATTCTTTTGGAGCTGAAATGGAAAATGCTTCGGATGAAATGTCATTGATAGCATTGCAGGGGCCCGGGGCAAAAGATATCTTACAGACTTTGGTATCCTATGACCTGAATTTGATAAAAAGTTTTTCCTTTGTAACGATTCCCGTTGGCAAAGCTTTGGATGTTATTGTTTCTGCAACCGGATATACAGGCGCCGGAGGATTCGAATTGTATTGTCGTAATCAATATGCTCTCATGTTGTGGGAAGAATTGATGCATGCAGGAGAAAAAACAGGATTGGTACCCGCCGGACTTGCTGCAAGAGATACCTTACGACTTGAGATGGGGTATTGCCTGTACGGCAATGACATTGATGATTCAACATCACCGGTCGAAGCCGGTTTGAGTTGGATTGTAAAGCAGGACAAAGGAAAAGAATTTGTGGATCAGGAAATGATAGAGGAACAACTGAAAATGGGAGTTGCCAAAAAACTTGTGGGATTTAAATTGATGGAAAGAGGCATACCGCGTCATGGATACAGGATTATGAACGGGAATGGGGAAGGTATTGGAGATGTGACATCAGGAACCATGTCACCTGTTTTACAACAAGGGATTGGTATGGGGTATGTTAGAACAGCGGATGCTTTGGTTGATAATGAAATCTATATTCAGGTCAGGAATAAATTGCTTAAAGCAAAAATCGAAAAACTACCATTTATTAAAAAATAATTTTTTATGGGCAAATGCAAAGTTGAGGTCTGTCTGACACCTGCTATTTATGATACTTTCCGGAACGACAAAGCCATTGTGGTGGTGGTAGATATTCTTCGTGCAACATCGGCTATTTGTACTGCTTTTATGAATGGAGCAAAACGAATCATTCCGGTTGCAAGCCTGGAAGAAGCTAAGGATTATAAAAATCGCGGATTTATGGTTGCGGCAGAACGAGATGGCATTGTGCGTGATTTTGCTGATTTTGGAAATTCACCTTATAATTTCACTCCTGAAAGGATTAAAGATCAGGAGATTGTATACAGTACTACAAATGGCACCAATGCGATTATGATGGCTGCACATAGCCATGAGGTTCTGATAGGAGCATACCTGAATCACAAGGCTCTTGTTGAACACATTCTGAAAGAAAAACACGATCTGCTGATTTTGTGTGCAGGATGGAAAAATCAATTCAATCTGGAAGATACATTGTTTGCCGGAGCGTTGGCCGAATCTGTTCTTAAGGATGAAAACTTTCATACGATTTGTGATTCAACGTATGCAGCAATGGATTTGTGGAATGTTGCAAACAAGGATATACATGCTTACATTGAAAAAATTGCTCATTATCATCGCTTGAAAAAAAACGGACTGGATGATGTCCTGGAATATTGCCATACCTTTGATCTTGCCAGACAAATACCTTGTTTAAAAGATTTTTATCTTGTTGCAGATCCGATATAAACAGCTTGATTTTATTGAATAATCAACCCTGTTAGTAAAATGTAAATAGATATTTCTTAAGTGAAACGATGATAGTATTGATATTTTTGTATTTTTAAGCTTCCAATTTTCAGTTGTTATTTAATTAACAAATGAATTTTATATTCAGTTTGCTTCTCTAGCAGCCGGAAAACTATAGTATTAACAGCTAATATTCTAAAGGATGAAAAATCACAATTTTAACGCAGGACCTTCGATTATTCCCGATCAGGTTAAAGAATTAACCGCAAACGGTATTTTAGATTTAGATGGTATTGGATTATCCGTAATGGAAATTTCGCATCGATCGAAGGAATTTTCTGCGATAATTGAGGAGGCTGCTTCCCTGATTCGTGAATTACTGGTTGTGCCTGATTCACATTCAGTTGTATTTACACAAGGAGGTGCAAGTCTTAATTTCTGTATGATTCCATACAATTTAATGCAGACTAAGGCTGCTTATCTTGAGACCGGATCATGGTCATCAAAAGCCATAAAAGAAGCGAAGTTATTTGGAGATGTGGAAATCGTGGCCTCATCAAAAGACAAAAACTATACATACATACCCAAAAATTTCGAAATTCCCGCTGATGCGGATTATTTTCATATTACGACGAACAACACAATTTTTGGTACTGAAATTAAGAAGGATATGGATTCACCTGTTCCTCTTATTGCTGATGCTTCTTCTGATATCTTAAGTCGTCCTGTCGATGTTTCGAAGTATGGATTGATTTATGGCGGAGCGCAGAAAAATGTCGGGCCGGCAGGTGTTGCATTTGTTATCATACGAGATGATATTCTGGGGAAAGTTGATCGTCAGATACCCAGTATGCTGGACTACAAGACTTACATTGATAAGGCATCGCTTTTTAACACCCCGTCTTGTCTGGCAATATACGGATGCCTTAATATGTTAAAGTGGTTAAAAAACCTGGGTGGTGTGGAAGCTATTCATAAAATAAATCTTGAGAAAGCCAAAATCCTTTACGATGAGATTGGGAGGAACAAACTTTTTAAATCAACGATTCCGGATGAGGAAGATCGGTCTATTATGAGTGTTACGTTTGTGATGGCAGATGAATACAAAGAAAAGGAAGCAGATTTTCTGGAATATGCTATCTCGCAGGGCATGATTGGTGTAAAGGGGCATCGCTCGGTGGGTGGATTCAGAGCATCCATTTACAATGCGCTGCCCATGGAGAGTGTTAAGGCTCTTATAAATGCAATGAAAGAATTTGAGACAAACCTTTAAATAAATAATACTACCGATATGGCGAACGTACTGTTAGCAACCGTAAAACCCTTTGCACCTGCTGCTGTAGAAGGGATTAAGAAGATATTTGATGAAGCAGGTTTTGAATTGATACTATTGGAAAAATACAATGGCCAGGAAGAACTGATATCGGCTGTATCAGATGTTGATGCGATCATTTTCAGAAGTGATATAATAGATAAAGCTGTTATGGATGCCGGAAAAAACCTTAAAATCGTAGTACGCGCAGGAGCAGGGTATGATAATGTTGATTTGGAAGCAGCTACTGCGAATGGTGTTTGTGTGATGAATACTCCCGGTCAGAATTCTAATGCTGTTGCAGAACTTGGCATAGGAATGATGATACTCCTGAATCGTAACCGGTTTAATGGAACGGCAGGGACAGAATTAAGAGGGAAAACTTTCGGCCTTCAGGCTTATGGTCATATAGGGAAAATAATGGGTCACATAGGGAAAGGTCTGGGAATGGAGTTATACGCACATGATCCTTTTGTGGATAAGATCATAATCGAAAATGATGGGGTAAAATATGTGGAACATGTAAAAGACCTTTATAAAAAATGCCAATACATAGCTGCAAATCTTCCTGCAAATGAGGGTACCAAAGCTTCTATTAATTATGATCTCCTTTCTCTCATGCCGAAGGGAGCTACCCTGGTTAATACGGCCAGAAAGGAAATCATTGATGAACCATCATTGCTTAAACTGTTTGAAGAGAGAAATGATTTCAGGTACATAGCTGATATTGCACCGGATTGTGGAGATATACTTACGGAGAAGTATGCTGACCGTTATTTTGCAACGCCCAAAAAGATGGGAGCCCAAACAGCCGAGGCTAATATTAATGCCGGACTTGCAGCAGCTCGTCAGATAGTAGGGTTTATAAATAAAGGAGATACTAGCTTTAAGGTAAATTAATTTGATATTCAAATTCAGAACAAAAATTTATGGCAATTTTAAAACCCTTCCGGGGATTTAGGCCCACGAAGGAGTTAGCAGATCGTATTGCTTCCAGACCTTATGATGTACTGAATTCAGATGAAGCAAGATTGGAAGCCAGGGATAATCCCTATTCTTTTTTGCACGTTGTAAAACCTGAAATTGATCTTCCTCATGATACAGATCATTATGCTGATGTAGTATACCAGACTGGTAGAAATACCCTCAGGAAATTCATTGCAGATGGTGTTTTTTCGCAAGATGAAAAGGACATGTATTATATCTACGCGCAGACATTATGGGGCAAAACACAATATGGCCTTGTTGCTTGTGCAAGTGTTGATGATTACCTGAACGGAATAATCCTTAAGCATGAGTTAACAAGACCTGATAAGGAAACGGATAGGAAAAATCATATCCGGGTAACCAATTTCAATGCCGAACCGGTTTTTTTTGCCTATCCTGACCACGACAAAATACATGAGATTGTAAATCGGGTGATCAGCCAAGAAGCTGAGTATGATTTTTCAAGCCCGGATGGTGTTGGTCATGCAGTATGGTTAGTCAACAAGGAAGCAGATGTTATTGAAATTGAGCGAATTTTTAAAGAGGAGATCAAATACGCCTATGTAGCTGACGGACACCACCGTACAGCTGCAGCAGCGCATGTAGGAGAGGAGAGGAGAAAACTTAATCCCGATCATACCGGCGATGAGCAATACAATTTTTTTCTTGCGGTTCATTTCCCTGCAAGCCAACTTACAATCATTGATTACAACAGGGTCATTCAAGATCTGAATGGACATTCGGTAAATGAATTTCTGGCAAAAGTAAAAACCTCATTTGATGTCAGTGAGTTTGGCAGTGAACCCTATAAACCATCAGCATTGCATGAATTTTCAATGTATCTGGAGGGGAAGTGGTATGTTTTGAAGGCAAAAGAAAACACATACAATAATGATGATCCTATTGATTGTCTGGATGTAACTTTACTGTCAAAAGCTTTGCTTGATCCTGTTCTGGATATTAAAGATTTAAGGAAATCAAAAAGAATAGATTTTGTGGGAGGTATCAGGGGATTGGAAGAATTGAAACGCAGAGTGGATTCAGGTGAGATAGCAGTGGCATTTGCCTTGTTTCCGGTTTCGATGGACCAGCTCATTCATATTGCTGACACAGGCAATATTATGCCTCCGAAAACAACCTGGTTTGAACCCAAATTGAGAAGCGGATTGGTAATTCATGACCTGGAGTAATTAGGAAGTTCGGAGTCGGGTTGCTGGATACTGGTTGCTTGTTTGTTCAATATCAAATGTCAAATAACGAATATTCAATGTAGAAGTATAAATTGCATATTATTGGATATTGGACATTGGGAGTTGGATATTGGTAATTGATGAATTGTTTAACTGTGTAATTGTATAGTTGTTTATTTGTCTAGAGGTTTAGGATTGCTGGCTTTATCCGCTGTAATTATACGTATGATGTAAATTCTTCATCCGGAAGACCTACAGTCAAGCTTGCGTCATGTTGGGTGCCTATAAGAAAAATAATCTGACAATTGGTAAAAGTGAAACACCAATAAATAATATTGTACTAATAAGACTAACTGTATAAGCTTTTTTACTCTCCTTGAAAAATCCCTCTTCAATTTTTTTATAATTATATACACGATAAAAAAAAAGTGGATGAGTTGAGAAAAATTTGAGACTTGAAGCTAGTGTAGTAATTACTAATTTCATTCACTTATTTCAGCCCTCTTTTTCCTT
>CAYQDZ010000008.1:0-36153 GCA_964416375.1 uncultured Bacteroidales bacterium | reverse complement strand
AAAAGAGGCTGTCCAAAAAGTAAAAAAAACTTGCTCAATGAGATGTTTTTACTTTTTGGACAATCTCTTTCCCCTAACCCTATCCACTTTACTTAGTTAACCCAAAAGCGTTTGATATTATTTGTATTGTCAGTAAAAAATATCTTTACAAGATAGATGCCGGTATTTAAATTGCTAATATCCAGTCTCACGTTGTTTGACGGCTCTGGTCTATAGGTCAGAATTCTGTGCCCGACAATATTAAGTAATTCAATTCGCACGATTTCTTTTTCTGATTGTATTGAGATCAATCCTTTCGTTGCAGGGTTCGGAAATAGTATCACTTCAGTTTCATCGATCAGCTTATCGAATGGAACAGTTCCTTTGGATTCCATAATTCCTGCCAGGAAAAGGATACATATGAATATGTTGCGTGCCAATTTCATTTCTAAAAATGTTGCAAAAAACATGCCATCAGGTAAAATCTTTGATTGGATCACCGTAATGGAAAGATCATTTTTTCCTGATTCAGCGTGGATCTGTTTTGATATTAACCGATAATTCGGTAAATTAAAGTGATATATATCAACCCTTATGGTAGGTATAACTTCTCTTAAAAGACAGAATACTTTAGTAAATTTAATGAGGCTTCAATTTTAATCACAAACTATTATGAAAACTTTTCCGGCATTTTTATGCTTCTTGATTTGGGTCACACCCCAGTACATTTCTGCTCAAAATTATGCAGACATCTTGAATGCAAGGTATGATTACCTGCCACCCATATCATTGATAGATAGCAATCAGAAAAACGATTTTTATGAACTGAGAATTCAGACTACTTTGCCTGTGGAACTAAAAAATGGCAATGTCATTGGTCTCAAACCCAGTTATAATACTTATTCCCTAAAAACAGATTACCCTGAATTATCGAATTTAAGATTGCACTCTATCAAAGTTCCGTTTTTCATTTACTGGAAGTTGGGAGACTCTAAATGGTCATCCTATATTGAGGTATCGCCCAAATTAAATTCTGATCTAAAAAATATTTCAGGCCGTCATTATCAGATTGGAGGAATAGTCATTATGTATTTTGAAACACGAAAAGATTTTTTCTGGCAATTCGGTCTTGTTTATAATCAGGATACTTACGGACCTTTCTTTATGCCTTTGTTAGGGCTTTCTATTGCCAATGAGAACAGTTATTTTGTAGCCCTTCTTCCTGCCTACATTCTCTATGAAAGGAAACTATCCCCAAAATTCTATGCCGGCTTTGAGCTTGAACTTCGTGGTGAAACATTCAGACTTGGCGATTCTCAATATGAAAATTCTTTCATCAGTCAATTGGGTGAAAACAAACTCACATTTCTTACTGAACCCAGATTGTTTGTAGATTTTTACCTGACAAGACACCTGGTTCTCTTTGTAAAGCCAGGAATTCGTCTTTTTCATAAGTATGAACATTATACTGAAGATGATCAGCGAATTGAGGATTCAGAATATATACAAGGAACTCTGAAGAATAGTTTTTATGTTGAAATCGGCCTTGCTTTGCGTTTCAGATATGATGAAGAGAGTGATTAATTGATGAATTGATGAATCGGTGAATTGAAGTTGGACTATTAGCCAGTTATAGGTTGGTAAAGTGCTTAGGTAAAAAGATTAAATCAGCTTAATCTCCAATTCAACAGTTAAACAGTTAAACGGTTCCACCTTGCTTTGTGTTTCAGATATGATGAAGAGTGATTAATTGATGAATCGAGGAATTGATGAATCGGTGAATTGAAGTTGGACTATTAGCCAGCTATAGGTTGGTAAAGTGCTTAGGTAAAAAGATTAAATCAGCTTAATTTCCAATTCAACAGTTAAACGGTTCCACAATTACACAATCTGGGTTTTTAATTCCAAGTTGGTAATGTTTGAAGTAATTAATCATCAAACACTAAACTCCAAACTCTAAACTCTAAACTCGAAACTTACTTCTTACAACATTCCCAATTCAAGCAATGCTTCTTCCGACATCATGGTCTGATCCCATGGAGGATCAAATACAAGACTGACAGTACATTCATTGATTTCATCAAGAAATTCAATCCGGTTCTTCACTTCCATCAAAATTTGATCTGCAACAGGACAATTTGGGGCAGTGAGGGTCATTACAATTTCCGCCTTATTGCTATCTTCAATATTGATCTCATAAACAAGCCCCAGATCATAAATATTCACAGGTATTTCAGGGTCATAGATCGTTTTCAGGATCTTTACAATATCGGTTTCTATCTGCAATAAAGCATTATGATTTTTCTTTTCTTCCATGATCTGTAAATTAATTCTTCTTTTCTTTGGCATCGTAAGCCATAGCATAAAGTCTCATCTGTTTAATCATAGATAATAATCCATTGGCTCTTGTAGGCGAAAGGTTTTGTTTTAATCCTATCTTATCAATAAATTCCAGATCGGCATTCATGATTTCTTTGGGTGTTCGATTTGAAAGAACCTTAATGAGCAAAGCTATAATGCCTTTTGTAATAATGGCATCGCTATCGGCGGTAAATATGATTTTGCCGTTGGCGTACTCCGCATTCAACCACACCTTCGATTGACATCCTCTGATCAGGTAATCATTATTCCTGAGTTTATCATGTATCAGGGGTAAATCGCCTGATAATTCAATCAAATAATTGTATCTGTCAATCCAATCGTCAAAAACAAAAAATTCATTGACAATTTCATCCTGTACTTCTTTAATTGATACCACTATATACAGTTTAACAATGAAACAAATAATTATGTTCGCAGATCAGGTAAACATAGTTTTCACCTGTTGTATTGCTTTGCAAAGGTAGTCAATCTCTTCTTTTGTATTGTAGAGCGATAAACTTACACGTAGTGTTCCGTCAATATTGTAGTGTTGCATTACCGGTTGCGCGCAATGAGTACCGATTCTTACAGCTACCCCCATTTTGTCAAATATCATTCCGGCATCAAGCATGTGAATTTTATCGATTAAAAAAGATAACAAAGGTGCTTTCCCGGGGGCACATCCATAGATGGTTATATTGCCTTCTGCATCAATTTTTTGTGTGGCATATTCCAACAGTTCTGATTCATAGGCTGCAATGTTTTTCAACCCGATTCCTGCAATATATTCCAGGGCTGCTGCCATGCCAATAGCTCCAATATAGTTGGTAGTTCCGGCTTCAAACTTGAATGGCAACTCATTGTAAGTGGTTTTTTCAAAGGTCACAACATCAACCATATCGCCTCCTCCCTGGTAGGGAGGCAGCTGTTCAAGCCATTTTTCTTTTCCGTAAAATACGCCTATACCGGTGGGCCCATAAACCTTGTGTCCGGAAAATACCAGAAAATCGCAATTCAGATCCTGAACATCGATTTCGGAATGTTGAATTGACTGGGCCGCATCTATCATAACCGGAACATTCGCTTTATGAGCAATCCTGATCATTTTTTTTATGGGATTAATTGTACCTAAGGTGTTGGAAACATGAATGATCGAAACAATTTTGGTTTTTTCGGAAAATAACTTTTTATATTGTTCCAGATCCAGCAATCCATTGTCATGAAAAGGAATAACTTTCAATCTGGCTTTTTTTCTTTCGCAAAGCATTTGCCAGGGGACAATGTTGGCATGGTGCTCCATTTCAGAGATCATGATTTCATCTCCTTCATGAATGAATTGTTCGCCAAATGAAAAGGCAAGCATATTTATTGATCCGGTGGTACCACTGGTGAACACAATCTCTTCTTTCTTTGGGGCATGGATGAATTTTTGAACTGTTTCACGTGCATTTTCATAGGCATTTGTTGTTTGATCGCTTAGAAAATGAACCCCTCTGTGGATGCTGCTGTTTAATTCTGAGTGATAACGATTTACAATATCAATTACCTGTTTGGGTTTTTGTGTTGTAGCTCCGTTATCAAAATAAATCAGGGAATTATTGTATACTTTTTGCCCCAGTACCGGGAAGTCTGATCTTATTTTATTGATATCAAAATCATTCATAAAACTGTAATTTATCTGACGAAGATAGCTGTCTTATTTTATGAATAAAATGACATTTGCATTATTCCAGGGAAAAGACAGGGTGAGCATACAAAAGTAGTTGAGTGCTATTCATTATGCTGTATGTTACAATTTTCACACCGTGAAAGGTCTCCTTTCAGCCTTTTGTCAACCATGGAATTCATTCTATCCTTCAATGGTTCAAGACTTATTTTATCGATTACTTCATTGGCAAATGCATACATTAACAAATGCCGTGCTTCTTTCAATCCAATCCCCCTGGAACGGAGATAAAACAAAGCATTTTCATCAATCTGTCCAACCGTAGCTCCATGACTGCATTTTACATCATCGTTATAAATTTCCAGTTGAGGCTTTGTGTTCATTTTCGCTTTTTTCGACAGCAATATGTTATTGTTGCGTTGATAAGCCAATGTTTTCACGGCATATTTGTCAACTAAGATTTTGCCATTAAAAGCACCTGTGGCTTCTCCATCAAGAATGCCCTTGAACAATTGATCACTTTGGCAATGAGGCTTAGCGTGGTGAGTATGCGTGTAGTTTGCTACATGTTGTTTGTCTTCACAAAAAAATATACCATAAATATAATTTAAAGCTCCTTCTCCGTTAAGCTTTGTAAAAACATTATTTCTGATAAGCCCGCCATGCAAAGAAATGGTGTTGGATGAAAACCTGCTGTTTGCTTCCTGATGAATGAAACTATTTGATATTTGCGATGATTTGCTGTTTTCATTTTGCATTCTCACGTAATCAAGCTTTGCATTATTCCCGACATAAATCTCGGTCAATGAATTTGTAATGAAACTCGATTTACAAAGAGTATGATCACAGACCAAAACAGATGCGGATGATCCTTCCTCAGCAACAATCAGATTTCTTCTGGTGATTCTTAAATTCTTGAGTGAGAAACCTATATTAATGATTTGAATGGGTTGATCAATGTGGGTGTTTTTTGGCACGTGAATAAAAATACCATCCTGGGCAAATAAGGTATTTAAAGCTGCCAGACTGTCCAGAGAAGTGTCGGCATATTGAGCATAATGTTTATTTACAATCTCCGGATAGTTTAGTGATGCATCTGCCAGACTGCTTATAATAACACCTTTTGGTAGTTTCTCAAGGCTATTCTTCCTGTAATAAAAGCCGTTTAAGACAAGTACGATATGAGTATTCAATTCGGGGATGTCACAACGGAACAATTCTTCCAGGTCCACTGAGAATTTTGCCGGAGCTATTTCGTAGGAATAATCTCCATGCAAATAGGACATCAAATCTGTATAACGATAATCTTCATTCTTTTTGGTAGGAATTCCTAACTTTTGAAAATCATCAAAAGCCTGTTTTCTGTATTTGTTTATCAGATTGCTTGTACCCTCTGCTATCTTTTCAGCATTTTTAGTATATACCTCGGTTAATTTTTCCTGTAATTGAAATGTCGTCATACGATTAGAATTATTCTTTAAGCCAGTCGTATCCTTTTTCTTCAAGCTCCAAAGCAAGTTCTTTACCACTGGATTTCACAATACTACCCTTGTACAGCACATGCACAAAATCCGGAATGATGTAATCCAGTAATCTCTGGTAGTGGGTGATGATGATGGTAGCATTATGCTTGTTTTTCAATTTGTTTATTCCATTTGCAACAATACGCAATGCATCAATATCAAGTCCCGAATCGGTCTCATCCAGTATGGCAAGTTTTGGTCCCAGCATGGCCATTTGGAAAATTTCGTTCTTTTTCTTTTCCCCTCCTGAGAACCCTTCATTAACAGAGCGATTGGTTAAGCTGGATGTTAATTCTACTATTTCCTTTTTCTCTCTCATTAATTTTAAAAATTCGGAAGCAGAAAGAGGCTCAAGATTTTGAAATTTCCGATGTTCGTTTATCGCTGTTTTCATAAAGTTAACCATGGAAACACCGGGAATTTCAACCGGATATTGAAATCCTAAAAAAATTCCCTGTCTGGCTCTGTCTTCAGGCGGAAGCTCCAGCAAATCCTGACCAAGATATGCAACATTCCCTTTTGTAACTTCGAAAGTATCTCTTCCTGCCAGCACTGCTGCAAGGGTGCTTTTCCCTGACCCGTTGGGGCCCATAATGGCATGAACTTCTCCGGTATTAACAGTAAGATTGATACCCTTTAATATCTCTTTTCCTTCTATAGCAACATGCAAATTCTTTATTTCTAACATACTCTTCTGGTTAAAATTAGCAATTACCCTACACTACCTTCAAGACTTATCTCTAATAGCTTCTGGGCTTCAACGGCAAATTCCATGGGTAATTTGTTTAATACTTCCTTGGCATATCCGTTAATAATTAATCCTATGGCATTTTCCGTTTCAATACCTCTCTGATTGCAGTAAAATATTTGATCTTCTCCGATTTTGGAGGTGGTTGCTTCATGTTCGATGATGGCAGACTCATTATCCACTTCAAGATAGGGGAAGGTATGAGCACCACATTGGTCGCCCAGAAGCAAAGAATCACATTGAGTAAAATTCCTGGCATGATCAGCATTTGCAAGCACCTTTACCAATCCACGGTAACTATTCTGACTTTTGCCTGCTGATATTCCTTTGGATATAATGGTACTGCGTGAGTTTTTACCTATATGAATCATTTTAGTACCTGTATCTGCCTGCTGATAATTGTTTGTTACTGCTACAGAGTAAAATTCCCCGACCGTATTATTTCCCTTAAGAATACAACTTGGATATTTCCATGTAATAGCCGATCCTGTTTCTACCTGTGTCCATGAAATTTTTGAATTATCACCTTTACAAATTCCCCGTTTCGTAACAAAATTATAAATACCGCCTTTGCCATTTTTATCGCCGGGATACCAGTTTTGTACTGTACTGTATTTTACTTCTGCACTCTCATGTGCTACAATTTCAACAATGGCTGCATGCAATTGATTTTCGTCTCGCTGGGGAGCAGTACATCCTTCAAGATAGCTAACATAACTTTCGTCATCTGCAATGATCAGAGTTCTTTCAAACTGGCCGGTATTAAACGCATTGATACGGAAGTAGGTGGAGAGTTCCATCGGACATCTTACTCCTTTGGGAATATAACAAAAAGAACCATCACTGAATACTGCGGAATTTAATGCAGCAAAATAGTTATCGGTATAAGGAACAACAGAACCCATGTATTTTTTTACCAGATCAGGATGTTCCTGAACAGCTTCGCTGAATGAACAAAAAATTATTCCCAGTTCGGCAAGTGTTTCGCGATAAGTAGTTTTTACTGAGACACTGTCCATAACAGCGTCAACAGCAACTCCGGCAAGATGCTTTTGTTCGTCCAGAGGGATTCCAAGCTTTTTAAAAGTAGCCAGCAATTCCGGATCGACCTCATCGAGACTTTCATATTTTGCCGATTGCTTTGGGGCTGCATAAAATATAATGTCCTGGTAATTTATTTCAGGCAATTTCAGATGCGCCCATGTTGGCATTTTCATCGTTTTCCAATGCCTGTATGCCTTCAGACGGGAATTAAGCATAAATTCGGGTTCCCTTTTTTTCTCAGAGATCATCCGTATTATATCTTCATTCAATCCTTTGGGTAAAGCATCAACTTCAATGTCGGTATAAAATCCGTACTTGTATTCATTTGAAGTTACCTGGTCCAGTAATTTATCCTGTTCTGCGCTCATAGTCTCACAAAATTCAACATGAAAAAAGCCTTATTTAGAAATAGTCTAAATAAAGACAAAGATACAAAAACTATATGAATTAATATATTTGTGAGATATATGGAAAAACAATTCTTTTACTGATATGGCAAAAGATAAAGAAAACAAAAATTTGGAATCATTAGGTGAGTTTGGATTGATTCGCTTGCTCACGGAAAGTGTAAAATTAAAAAATGGATCTTCCGTGTTGGGAGTAGGAGATGATGCTGCTATTCTTGATATGAAAAATAAAAAAACCGTTGTGACCACAGATTTGCTTACGGAAGGAATTCATTTTGATTTGGTATATACTCCTTTGAAACATCTTGGTTATAAAGCTGTTGTTGTTAACCTTTCTGATATTTATGCAATGAATGCCAGACCTTCACAGATTTTAGTGTCCGTTGCTCTATCCTCGAAATTTACCACGGAAATGATAATGGATCTGTATGAAGGAATTCACCAGGCCTGTAAAGTATATAATGTGGATTTAGTGGGAGGAGATACCAGCAGTTCAATGACAGGATTAACGATTAGTGTTACGGCAATTGGCATGGTCTCAGAAGACAAAGTTGTATATCGGTCGGGCTCTAAAGCGAATGAACTTATTTATGTTTCAGGCGATATGGGCGGAGCATATATGGGACTGCAATTGCTTGAACGTGAAAAGAGGATCTATACTAAAAATTCGGATGTGCAGCCCGATTTATCAGGCTATGATTATATATTGGGAAAACAGTTGAAACCTGAAGCAAGAAAAGACATCATTGATGTTTTAGTGCAAAATGATATTAAACCCACATCCATGATTGATATCTCAGATGGTTTGTCTTCTGATGTTTTACATCTTTGTGATGCCTCAGAAACCGGGTGCAAAATTTTCACGGAAAAAATTCCCATTGCAGAGGAAACGCGGAAAGCAGCTGAGGAGATGAACCTTGAGCCTGTAACTGTTTCAATCAATGGAGGTGAAGATTATGAATTACTATTTACCTCGTCATCCAAGCATTATGATAAGCTGTCTTCAATTCCCGGAATATCGGTCATTGGACATATGACGAGTAAAGAAGAAGGGAAACATTTAGTCATGCCGGATGGTAGTTTTGCAGAGATCCAGTCGATGGGATGGAACAGTTTAAAAAACAGGCATTGAGACTTTATTCCTCGTTATTAAAATAACCCCGGATGATACCTCTCTTCGAATTGTTGATGAAGAGAATGATCTCGTCGCGTTCATCTGTTGCCGGAGAATTGGTTTCAATGTACCTGATGGCATCAGATATATTCATTCCTCTTTGATAAATAATCCTATAGATTTCCTGTATTTCGTATATGCTTTCTTTTTTGAAATTTTTTCTTCGAAGTCCGATAGAGTTTATGCCTGTATAGGATAAAGGTTCTCTTCCGGCCAATATATAGGGAGGGACATCTTTACTTACTTTTCCTGCTGCCTGTACAAACGAATATTTGCCTATTCTAACAAACTGGTGAACAATTGAATATGGACTTATTATGGCAAAATCATCGACTTCAACTTCACCTGCTAGTCCCGCATGACTACCCAAAATGCAATTATTTAACAGTGTGCAGTCATGTGCAATATGAGCATATGATTGAATCAGACAATTGCTCCCGATTTTAGTAATGCCTTTTGCCTTGGTTCCACGATTCAGTGTTACAAATTCTCTAATGGTGGTATTATCTCCAACTTCTGCTGTGGTTTTTTCACCTTCAAATTTAAGATCCTGAGGTATTCCAGAAATTACTGCACCTGGAAATATCTGGCAATTCTTCCCGATGCGGGCACCATCCATTAAAACAGCATTGGATCCAATCCATGTTCCTTCTCCAATTACAACATCTTTAGAAATACTTGCAAATGGGTCAATCACTACATCCTTGGCAATTTTTGCTTTCGGATCAACATAAGCGAGAGAATGTATCATACGGGTTAAATTACTTATCAGATATTAAGGAATATAATATTTGTTTATTCAGGTTCTTGTTTTTTTGCAAGCTGAGCCATGATTCGGCCTTCCATTACCAGGGTTTCTCCAACAAAAACCTGCCCAAATGTAAAGGCAATGCCCCTTTTTACAGGTTCCAGAAGTTTCATTCGGATGTTAAGAGTATCCCCCGGAACCACTTTGTGTTTGAACTTGATATTCTCAATTTTCAGAAAATACAAAACATATTTTTTCGGATTGGTCACTTTGCTTAATAATAAAATACCACCTACCTGAGCCATAGCTTCAATCTGTAAAACTCCCGGCATTATTGGTTCTTCCGGATAGTGACCAACAAAAAATGCCTCATTCATTGTAACATTTTTGATTCCACAGATTTCCCACTCACTCATGGCAGTTATTTTATCAACCAACAAAAATGGTGGTCGGTGAGGGAGCCTTTTTTTAATTTCGTTAATATCAAAAAGGACTGGTGCATCAGGATCGTATTTCGGAGGGACAGGTTTTAATTTATCTGCTTTGATCTGTTTTCTGATGATTTTAGCCAATTCTGTGTTTGCATGATGTCCTGGTTTGTGTGCTATTATCTTGGCTTTCAGAGGCATACCAATGAGTGAAAGATCGCCGACAATATCCAGTAATTTATGCCGTGCAGGTTCATTCTGAAAATTTAATTCTGTATTGCTTAAATATCCTTCAGGCAGGACTTCAACTTTAGGATTATTAAATAATTCTGCAAGCCGATCCAACTGCTTTCTTGACATTTGTTTATCAACGATAACAAGGGCGTTATTCAGATCACCTCCTTTGATGAGATTATGTGCCAACAACGACTCAAGCTCATGGATAAATACAAAAGTCTTACACCCGGATATCTCATGTTCAAATTCACTTAAAGCATTCATGGTTGCATATTGACAACCCAGAACTTTTGAATTAAAGTCAATGTGAACATCAATACTAAAGTTATCATCAGGATAAGCCACGATCCTTACGCCGCTTTCTTCGTCTTTAAATTCAATTTTTTCTTTGATATGATAATATTCTTTGTCAGCCTTCTGTTCAACAATACCGGCCTTTTTAATAGCTTGAATGAATAATTTGGAACTTCCATCCAGGATGGGTACTTCCATACCATTCAACTCAATCATTACATTATCAATACCGCTTCCTGAGAGTGCAGCGCATACATGTTCAACAGTCATTACCTGTACACCATTTTCTTCAATCGTTGTACCGCGTGACGTATTTACCACATGTTCAGCAACAGCTCTCAATTCAGGTTTATCTTTCAGATCAACACGTACGAACAGGTAACCGGTATCCGGTTCAGCAGGTTTAAAGGATAGCTCAACTTCCTGACCACTATGTAATCCTTTTCCTTTGAGTGTAATTACTTTTGAAATGGTTTTCTGCTTTTCTATCATATCAGAAAATGAAAGTTTATTTTTTCGAGGGCGAAAGATATAAAAATCTTATGAATTGCTTTATGATAATGCTATGTGTTGTTTTTACGGAGTTCTTTCACAACTTTTTCAAGTTCATTTAAGCGGGTATACATTTCGGGCAGTTTTTTATATACAATCATCGATCTTCTGGTTTCAGAAAAATTATGTGCCGGTGATCCAAGAACAATCTCTCCCTTAATCTTCAGAGAGTTAGCTACGCCTGATTGAGCTCCTATTTTTACTTCATCTGCGATGGTAAGATGTCCGACAATACCTGCTTGAGCTGCTATCATACAATTTTTACCAATTTTCGTTGAGCCGGCTATACCCGATTGCGCGACAACAACAGTATTCTCTCCAATCTCAACATTATGTGCTATCTGTATCAGGTTATCAAGTTTAGCTCCCTTGCGAATAATTGTTGACCCTATCGTCGCTCTGTCGATGGATACATTTGAACCTGTTTCCACATTATCTTCAATGATAACATTTCCAATTTGCGGAATTTTCTGATAGGTACCTTCGCCGGGGGCAAATCCGAAACCGTCTGATCCTACAATAGTGCTGGCATGTAAAATGCAATTTTTCCCCACCAAACAGTCTTTGTAAATTTTCACACCAGGGTAGAGTGTTGTATTATCTCCAACTACAACATGATCTCCTAAATATACCTGAGGGTATATTTTTACCTTGTCTCCGATTTTCACATGATCGCCTAAAAATGCAAATGCTCCAATATAACAATCCTTACCGTATGAAGCGGTGTCGCTGATAAAACTGTTTGGATCAATTCCCTTCTTTTGAGGTAAAGAACTTGAATAAAGATTCAATAAAGAGGCAAAGGCCTGATAAGCATCATCAACTCTGATAAGCGTTGATGCAACTTTGTTTTCTAACTTCAGATTCTTATTAATCAATACAATCGATGCTTCGGTAGAATACAGGTATTTTTCATATTTTGGATTGGCAAGAAAGGCTAATGTTCCCTTCTTTCCTTCTTCAATGCGCGAAATATTAGTAACTTTTTCCTGAGGATCCCCTTCAATTGTGCCTTTAAGAAAATCAGCAATTGTCTGAGCAGTAAATTCCATAGTATAAAATTTGGATGCTAAAGTAGAGAATATAATTTATACTCCACAATTCT
Source organism: uncultured Bacteroidales bacterium (assembly GCA_964416375.1). Classification (GTDB taxonomy): domain Bacteria; phylum Bacteroidota; class Bacteroidia; order Bacteroidales; family UBA10428; genus UBA10428. The sequence continues at coordinate 23,887 of CAYQDZ010000008.1, read as the reverse complement.
TCGGAAAACATATAAAATATTTTTTTTCTGATCTTTGAAGATAGGGAACATTCAGTATATCAGAAACTTCAGAAAGATCTTTGGTCTCATTTTTATCCACTAAAATTTGTATCATATCATCAATACTGCTGAATGCAGAATTGGAAATTTCACCGGTAACAAGCAGGAATGAAGCTTCTTCTTTGGAAAGGCCATATGTTTTGATGATATTATTCTCAATGGTGGATACAAGCTCCTTTTTGGGCTTATCTTCATTAATGATAACTAAGGGCAGTTTCCTGCCAATAAGGTTTTGGGCTAAAACAGATAGCACTTTATCGTCATGATTTGCCCAGACTTTAGCTGAAGAAATAATATCGGAATCGTCAAGATTTACAAAATGTAAAAGTACCTCTTGCTGTTGTTTTTTAAAGTTTCCGGCATGAATGTCCTGGTAAAGAAAAAATGACAGGGATGGTGGGGCAAAAACTTTTATGCCCTGGCTGGCGAGATACTTAGCGCGTTGTAACATCTTTACCAATAGATGCTCTGATGCCATAACTGTTTTGTGCAAGTACACTTGCCAATACATTAATCGGCGTGATATAAGAAATTTCTCTACCGAGTAAATGCCTTTTTTTTCTACAACAAGGGTATCATTTGAGACATTAAGCATTTTGATTATTCGATCGGTTCCTATTGTCCCTTCCGTTACCCCCGTGAAAAAACTGTCACGTTTGATATAATCCAGTCGATCCATATCCAACTGACTGGATACCAGCTGATGCAGAAATTTTTTATAGTATTTGTTTTTAAATATCTGAATAGCAAGATCTAATTTCCCTTGTAATTGTTTGTTTAAATCATTCATGAGAAGCTGAGAAAGCATTTCATGGTTAATTCCTGATATCAGACTTTCTTCCAGTGCATGAGAAAAAGGACCATGTCCTATGTCGTGCAGAAGTATAGCGGCCAATACGGCATCTTCTTCTTCATTATTGATTTCAATTTCTTTGCTCTTCAGGCTATTTAGAGCAAATGACATGAGGTGTAAAGCCCCGATGGTATGCTGAAATCTTGAATGTGTAGCTCCTGGGAATACATAATGAGTTAATCCCAGTTGTTTAATTCTTCTGAGTCTTTGAAAATAGGCATGTTCAATCAGATCAAAGATAAATTCAGATGGCACCGTAACAAATCCATGAACGGGATCATTTATGATTTTCTTTTTATTCGTCCTTTTTGTAATCAATTTGTTCTTTCTGATTTCTATATTACAAAACTATGGAGATTCACCAGTAAATTTCAACAAAATTATAGACCCAATGAATATTAGTTTACTTTATTTGTTGATTCAATCAAATTTTTTTGTTGTTTCTGTGATATTTTGTAATTTTGCATTCAAAGGAGAATTGATCAGATAGGGGACAAGAGTCCCCTATTTTATTGCAGGTAAATGATTGAAAAGGCAAAAATATTAGAATTGATAAAAGATTTAGTAAAGGAAAAGGAACATTTTATTGTACAACTTGAAATAGATAAAGCCAATACTATACGGTTATTGGTGGATAACATGAAAGGGATACAGATTGATGAATGTGTTGCTTTGAGTCGTGCAATTGAAAAGGGACTGGATAGAGAGATGGAAGACTTTGAACTTTTGGTTTCATCACCTGGGCTGGATGCTCCCTTTAAAGTGATTCAGCAGTATATAAAAAATATTGGCAGAGAAGTGAAGGTATCTTTAAAAGATAAACGAAATTTTCAGGGAAAGCTTATGGAAGCAGATGATATCGGATTTGGCATTGAAGAGAATAAAAAAGTTAAAATGGCAGGAAAAAAAAAGAAACAGACAGTAATTGAAAAAAATCGCTTTTTGTTTGATGATGTAAACGAAGTTAAAATAGTCATAAAATTTTAAGGCTAAGAATTAATACGATTGAATATGGAAAATTTAAACCTGATAGACACATTTTCGGAATTTAAGGAGATTAAGAGTATTGACAGGGCAACCATGATATCAGTTCTTGAAGATGTTTTTCGTAGTATGCTGCAAAAAATGTTTACTACGGATGAAAATTTCGATGTTATTATCAATATTGATAAGGGGGATTTTGAAATTTGGCGAAACCGGGAAGTAGTTGAAAATGGGAAGGTTGAAGATCCGAATCGTCAGATATCATTATCGGAAGCAAAGAAAATTGATGGTGATTATGAAGTTGGAGAAGACGTTACTGATGAGGTAAAATTTGCAGATTTTGGACGGAGAGCAATATTGGCATTGCGCCAGAATTTGACAGCACGGATCTTTGATCTGGAGAAGAACAATGTATACCTAAAATATAGTGATAGAGTTGGTGATATAATAACCGGAGAAATTTACCAGGTTTGGAAAAGGGAAATTCTTGTGCTTGATGAGGAGGCAAATGAATTGATCCTTCCAAAGTCTGAACAAATACCTTCAGATTACTTCAGAAAAGGAGATACAATACGCGCTGTAGTAGTAAAAGTTGAAATGCGGAACAATACACCTTTGATTATTCTATCACGCACCTCCCCTATATTCCTTGAAAGACTTTTTGAACTTGAAGTACCTGAAATATTCGATGGTTTAATAACCATTAAGAAAATAGTACGTGTGCCGGGTGAACGAGCTAAAGTAGCAGTAGAATCTTATGATGAACGTATTGATCCGGTAGGAGCTTGTGTTGGAATGAAGGGTTCAAGAATTCATAGTATTGTCAGGGAACTGAAGAATGAAAATATTGATGTGATTAACTTTACAAACAACATTCAACTTTATATTACCCGTGCACTTAGTCCTGCCAAAATTACCAGTATAAAAATAGATCCGGAAACAAAAAAGGCTGAAGTATACTTAAAACCCAATGAAGTATCACTGGCAATTGGTAAAGGTGGATTAAACATAAAATTAGCCAGTCAACTTACTGAACATGAGATTGATGTTTACCGTGAAGGAGATGAGGATGACGAAGATGTCAATCTTGAAGAGTTTGCAGATGAAATTGACAGCTGGATTCTTGATGAGCTCAAAGCAGTTGGATGCGATACTGCAAAGAGTGTATTGGAACTTTCTGTTGAAGATCTGGTAAAACGAACTGATCTTGAGGAAGAAACTATAGGTGAAGTGGTAAAGATATTAAAAGCTGAGTTTGAATAATAAGCAGTATATTAGCGAAATATCACTGATAGCATAGAATGTATAGAATAGAAAACAGGGATTTTTTATGACAGATATCAAAGCAACCAGATTGAGTAAAATTGCAAGAGAATTTAATGTTGGGATTACCACAATCGTTGATTTTCTTCATAAAAAGGGTGAAAAAGTTGATTCAAACCCTAATACTAAAATTACGCCCATACAATATGAGATGCTTTTGGAAGAATTCAGTTCTGATCTTTCGATAAAAAAAGAATCGGATAAATTAAATCTCAGACACCTGAAAGAAAAACAGCCATCTTTTTCTATTACTGATGTAGCTGAATCACAGGACGAAACGGCTGAAGAACAAGAAGAACTTATCATCAAAGAAACGGATGCAAAAACACGCTCATTTGAATCAGAAGAAGAAAAGACAAAGTCTGAAGTTGTTGACAAGATTGATTTGAAAGATAAAGACAAGGAAGAACTCACGGAGGAAAACAAAAAAGATACAGTTGCTGAAGATAGAAAAACAGGAGATGATCTTAAAGTCGAAGAAAAAACTAAAGAAGATGAAAAGATCATTGATAACAAAGATATTGACTCTTCGAAGGGTGAAAAGGCTGATGAATCAAGAGTAAAAGTTGTCGGAAAAATTGATCTTGATTCAATAAACCAACGCACCCGTCCGAAAAAGAAAACGAAAGAACAAAGAGAAGAAGAGAGAGCAAAAGCAGGTGCAAAGAAAGAAGTAACCGAAAAAACCAAGAAGGAATCAGAAAACATCATCAAAGAAGAGACAGAATCACTTAAAGCAGAAAATGGAGACAATGAAGTTATTCGTGCTAAAGTGAAGAAACTTAGTGGGCCAACTGTTGTGGGGAAAATTGATTTGCCCGAGAAAGTTAAAAAAGTTGATGTTGATGATGGCTATGACAGGAAGAAGAAGAGAAAGAGAATAAAAAAGGAAAAGGAAAAAGTCAAGCTTGATGAGAATAAAGCAAACAAGAGCAATGAAGATGATTTCACGAAAGATAAATCAAAGAAAAAGCGTAAAAAACGATCCTTAAAACAGGAAATTAGTGAGGAAGATGTTCAGAAACAGATAAAGGAGACACTTTCACGCCTGTCAAAAAGCAAATCAAAAGGCGCTAAGCATCGTCGTGAAAAACGTGATGCTGTAAGCCAGAAACTGCAGGAGGAGACCCTGAAACAGGAGGAATTAAAAAATACCCTGCAAGTAACGGAATTTGTATCAGTAAATGAGTTGGCATCTATGATGGATGTTCCTGCCAATGAAGTGATAGCAACATGTATGAATCTTGGTTTGTTTGTTTCTATAAATCAACGACTTGATGCGGAAACCATGTCGCTTGTTTCTGAAGAATTCGGGTACAATGTAGAATTCATTAGTGTTGAACTGCAGGAGGCAATTAAAGAAGAAGTTGATGAGGAAGAAGATCTGATTTTCCGACCTCCAATTGTCACGGTAATGGGGCATGTGGATCATGGAAAGACCAAATTGCTCGACTATATAAGACATGCCAATGTAATTGGAGGAGAAGCAGGAGGAATTACTCAACATATTGGTGCTTACAGTGTTAAATTGGAAGATGATAAGAGGATAACATTTCTGGATACACCGGGACATGAGGCTTTTACTGCTATGCGTGCAAGAGGAGCTCAAGTTACGGATATAGCTATTATTGTTGTTGCTGCTGATGATGGCATCATGCCTCAGACTGTAGAAGCAATTAATCATGCTCAGGCTGCTGGTGTCCCCATGGTATTTGCAATAAACAAAATTGATAAACCTGCCGCAAATCCTGAAAAAATTAAAGAAGGATTAGCCAATATGAATATTCTTGTTGAAGATTGGGGGGGAAAATATCAATCTCAGGATATCTCAGCAAAAAACGGAATAAACATTGAAGAATTGCTTGAAAAAGTACTTCTCGAAGCAGAATTGCTTGAATTAAAGGCAAATCCAAATAAACTGGCATTAGGAACAGTTGTTGAATCATCGCTTGATAAGGGTAGGGGATTTACCACAACATTGCTTGTTCATTCAGGTACGCTGAGAGTTGGAGATATCTTACTTGCAGGAGTGCATATGGGTAAAGTTAAGGCCATGTATAATGAGCGAGGAAAGCCCGCTAAAGAGGTTGGCCCGGCCACCCCGGTTCTTATTATTGGATTGAATGGTGCTCCACAGGCAGGAGATAAGTTCAATGTAATGGCCAGTGAAAAAGAAGCAAAGGAGATAGCCAATAAACGGGAACAACTTCAACGTGAGCAGGGGATGCGTACACAAAAACATATTACTCTTGATGAAATTGGACGACGTATTGCCATTGGTAACTTCCAGGAATTAAATATTATAGTGAAAGGAGATGTAGATGGCTCTGTAGAGGCTCTTTCAGATTCATTAATAAAACTTTCTAACGAAGAAATTCAGGTCAATATCAAACATAAAGCCGTAGGTCAGATTTCTGAGGCGGATATTCTTTTGGCAGCTGCTTCAAACGCTATTGTTGTCGGTTTCCAGGTGCGTCCTTCATTGAGTGCCAGAAAATTAGCCGAAAAGGAACAAATTGATATTCGCTTATACTCTATCATTTATGATGCCATTGAACAGATAAAATCTGCCATGGAAGGAATGTTGTCTCCCGAGATAAAGGAAGAAATTAAAGCTACCCTGGAAATACTGGAAATTTTCAAAATAACCAAAGTAGGGACTATCGCAGGTTGTATGGTTAAAGAAGGTAAGATCCGTCGTGATTCAAAAGTCAGGGTTATACGTGACGGGATAGTTATTAACACTAGTGTGCTGGGGTCTTTAAAACGTTTTAAAGACGATGCAAAAGAAGTAGTAAGCGGTCAGGAATGCGGATTGAATATAAAGAATTTTAATGATATTAAAGCGGGAGATATGCTTGAAGCATTTGAAGAAATAGAAGTAAAGAAAACATTATAGCAAAGCATATGATGTAATGAAGTAAAGGCTCAAATTGTTGAGCCTTTTTTGTTCCTGCAAAAATGAATGCCAATCCAAAAATATCGTCTGCAAAAATAAAACAAAAAGCCAAATTGCTGGGCTTTACCGATTGCAAAATAGCCCCGGCACATGTTTTGGAAGATGATGCCGAACACTTTAGAAATTGGCTGTCAAATGGAATGCATGCCGACATGCATTATATGGAAGAACACTTTGAAAAGAGAACTGATCCTGCGAAATTGATGCCCGGAGCAAAATCTGTAATTGTAGTTTTGCTGAATTATTTTCCTCATACCAGCTTGCCTGAAAAAAATAACTTCATACTATCCAAATACGCATATGGAAACGATTATCATAAGATCATAAAATCCATGCTGAAAAAGTTGCATCAGACTATATATGATGAGGTTGTTGTCCATAAGGCAAGAATATTGGTCGATACGGCTCCGGTGCTTGAAAGAGCATGGGCTGCCAGGGCAGGTCTGGGATGGATAGGAAAAAATGCAAACCTCATTTCTCCTGAATACGGGTCGTATGTTTTTATTGGTGAACTGCTGGTAAATGTTGAATTGGAGTATGACAAACCAATGAGGGATTTATGCGGGAGCTGCACAAAATGTTTACAGGCTTGTCCTACCCATGCTATAGTAAAACCTAAGACAATTGACAGTCGTCTTTGCATCTCGTATTGGACTATAGAAAACAAAGGACCCATTGCCAAAATACTGAAAGGAAAATTCAGGAATAGAATATTTGGTTGTGATATTTGTCAGGATGTCTGCCCATGGAATCGCAAAGCGAAACCTAATACTACGAATGCATTTCAACCCTCGCCGAATCTGGTTAACATGACAAAGTACAAGTGGCAGCAACTTTCGGAAGAAAAATACAACCAACTATTTGAGAAATCTGCTGTGAAGCGGGCAAAATATGAAGGGCTTAAGCGGAATATCCGCTTTGTGGGCGGATAGATAAGAACTTGGGAGGTGGGAAAATGAAATGGTGAGGAGTTTAAAATATATTGAATCGTTGAATTGTTTAGATGTTGAGTTCTTTAAAGGTCTTGGCTTTTAGCCCCTATGTACATTTTGTGTAACATAAAATCTTCAATATCCAATTTCCAATATCCAATGTCGAATATCCGGTTTAGCTAATGTCAATTCGTAATTGGAAATTGGGAGTTGGAAATTGGTTATTCATTTCGATTTTGACTACCAGTCACAATTCATCGGATACTTTTGACTTCTCTCTTTTAAGTCTCATATTCTTTGTACTTATATCATGATTAAGAAAGGTTGTATTTTCCAGACTTGTAACTAGTGTCATGTCAACTGTAATTTGTCGACTTCCACAATAACCCCTTTCCCCTAAAGGGGCAACCAAACACACGGTGGTTATGACTTCCCCTTTAGGGGATAAGAGGGGTGAGAGATGGCAATTTATCCTTGACATGACACTAGTGACTTGAGACTTTTATCTTTCGATCTCCGATCTTAGTACTAAATACATCCTACTTAGTCTTTGCAAGAAAACTCCAAATACTGCGTTATTCTCGTTTTGAAAACAGTCATTCACAAAAGTGAACTCCTTGATTTTCAAAACTTCGAAAGCCTTGTCTTTGAAGCCTTCTTGACAAAGACAGTAAAAAAGAGGAGTTTTCTTGCTGACACTACTTACTATCCAGAATTGTAACAACAATATTCCTTTTATCTCTCGGTCCGTCAAATTCACAAAAGAAAATATTTTGCCAGGTTGAAAGCCCCATTTTGCCATGTATAATAGGGATGGTTTCACTTGGACCCACAATTCCTGCTTTCAGATGTGCATCGCCATTATTATCCTGTGCATCATGTTCCCATATGCCCGATGGAATGAGCTTACGAAGGAGTGTAATAACATCATTCTGTACAGACTGATCCCAGTTTTCCTGGATCATTATTCCGGCTGTAGCTCCCTGAGCATATACATTAACAATACCTGTTTTTATATTGCTTTTTGATACAATGGCTTCTATTTTTTTCGTTATATCATATAAACCATTCTGTCGATCAGTTGTTATTTGTATTACTTGCTGCATTTTGCTAGTTTTGTTGAGTTGAAAAAATGGCTGTTAATTCGTTATTTACATTATAATAATAGTTAATTTGTTTAGGAAATTTTATTTTGAGCTTAAAAATGTTGAAGAGTGAACTTTTGCGAAAGGAAGAAGGCTTGGGGTTTTCTGAAAATCATTGGAAAACTTTTGATGGTCTAAACTTATTTTCACAAACATGGTATCCTTTAGATAACCCCAGAGCTGTTATTCACCTTATTCATGGACTGGGAGAACATAGCGGCCGGTACAGGTCATGGGCAGAAAAACTTGCAGGTGAAGGATTTGTAATTCGTGCATTTGATTTGCGTGGACACGGCAAATCGGAGGGACGGCGGGGATATAGTTCCGGGTACTCTAAAATGCTAAACGACATTGATTCCTTTATTGAGTTGGAAAGGGATTCGTATGATTCCATACCATCCTTTATCTATGGTCATAGCCTGGGAGGCAATCTGGCATTAAGTTATGCTATTCAGAAAAACAGTAAAGTTGAGGGATTAATCGTAACATCTCCATGGCTTGAATTAACGAATCCACCTTCAAAACCAACTATACTTGCTGCAAGTATTTTGAGCAATTTTTTGCCCCGGTTGCTTGCACCAAATGGATTGAAGCCTGAAGATTTATCACGTGATCTGCGTATAGCTCATGCTTATAAGAACGATGATCTTGTTCACGATAAAATAGGTGTCAAACTGTTTACTCAGATTTACGAGGCTGGCATTAAAGCTTCCATGAGTATCTATAAAATCAATATACCCATGCTGATAATGCATGGTAGTAATGACAATATTACTTCCTGTCGATGCTCAAGAAATTTTGTCCGCAACTCAAGCGATAAAACGACTTTTATTGAGTGGCAGGGAGGATACCATGAATTACATAACGATCTTGACAGGGATAAGGTTTTTGAGTCGATCGTATCCTGGATAAACAGATATATATAGATTCATCTTTGCATGTAAAATGTCTGATTTTTTTACAAAAGTTGAAATACCCAAGCCTGGATTTGAGGCAGATTATCATTCCGGGCTATTTTTTATGGGCTCCTGCTTTTCTGATTACATAGGCAGCAGAATGCTAAGGCTTAAATTCAATGTTTGCCACAATCCATTTGGCATTGTATACAATCCAGTTTCGATCAGCAATAGCATCAGGCTTTTAATGCACAAAAAAACTTTTGTAGAAGAAGATCTTAGTTTTTTTAATGAGTTATGGTTTAGTTATGCCCACAACACACATTTTTCAGATGCAGATAAGCAAATATGTCTGAAGAGAATCAATGCAAGTTTTAAAGAAGCCGTAACTTTTATTCAAAAGGCTGATGTTTTATATCTTACGCTTGGTACATCCTGGGTTTATGAGTTAAAGGAAACCGGAGAAGTGGTTGCAAATTGTCATAAACTGCCTTCAGAAAATTTTAAGCGATATTTTTCGTCCATTGAAAATACCGTAGAAAATCTTTATTCCGGAATCGAAAGCTTAAGAAAATCAAATTCCTCTTTAAGAATAGTATTTACGGTAAGTCCTATAAGGCACTGGAAAGATGGCGCAATGGAGAATCAAAGGAGTAAAGCGGCGCTTATACTAGCCATCTCGAAATTACAGGAGCAGATGAAAGAAGTGTATTATTTTCCTGCCTATGAAATTTTTATGGATGAACTTCGTGACTATCGTTTTTATGCTGAAGATATGCTTCATCCATCAGAAAGTGGCATTGAATATACATGGAAGCGTTTTGTTGATGTCTTTCTGAGTGAAAAGGCTAGAGGTACTATGAATGAGGTGACTTCTATCCTTAACAGAATAGATCACAAACCTCTGCATAAAAATACAAAGGCCTATATAAAATTTATTTCCTCGTTACGTAAGGATATTTCCGATTTTCAGAAAAAATACCGCGATATCGATTTTATGCAGGAACTGCAAACAATAGATAAATCTGTTTAACAATCATTCATTTTACATCGTCAGTTTTCCAAATTTTCCGGATACGGACATTGCCGTGGAAAAAATTATGATGTCTGCAAAGATTTGAATACGATCACCATCATAATGAATATTATTGAGTCAACTTCACTCAGATTGTTAGAATAAAAATGTAAAGGGACTTGCATGAATAGATTTGAGGTTATAATTTAACTTTCAGAAAATAAGAATGAGCATGAAATAAAGTTTAAACTGATGATCTTGGTTGCCATAAATAGGTGATGCATGTCACCTATTCATTTTTAGCCAAATCTTTCATCCTTCGTAACTTAAATAAAAAATAGTAATGAAAGACCTTTCCCTGCACCTTATCAGATTTGTTTTTTTAATCTGTGTGGTTTCAGCTTCTTTTTTTTGCGAAGAAATTCAAGCCAATGATATTCAGCAACAAATTGAACAGTATAAGGCTGCTATTATAAAATATGAAAACGAAGGCAACAATACTGAACTTGCCAGGTACCTTAACAAACTCGGATACCTCTATTGGCAAATAGATGCCGAGGGAGAATCTATTGAGTACTTTGAAAGATCTGTAGAAATTAATTTGAAGCTCGACAATAAGAATGCTTTAAAAACTATTTATAATAATCTGGGGCTTATCTATTCTGAGAGGGATGAACACCAAAAAGCCATTGAAAATTTCAAAAGAAGCCTGGAAATAAACCGCAAGAAGGGCAATATTAACGAAGCAGCTTCAGACAATCTGAATATTGCCCTTGCATTGCAAGCTCTCTCCTACTATTCGGAATCTAATAATCGGGCTGAACAGGCCCTGGGAAAAGCTTTGGAATTAAATAATCTGAACCTGGCAAAGACATGTTATGGTGTTTTGGGCGAAAATTATGATAAACTGGGTCAAGCCAAAAAAGCCGGCGAATATTTTGAGAAATTTAATTCCATATCCAAGCACTTGCAGAAGCAGCAAATGAATGCAATGGCTACCAAAACAAAAGAATATGAGAAGCAGGTGAATAGTAAGGAAAAAGAATTAAAAAGCACAATGAATACATTGGGTGAAGTATTAGAGCTAAATCGCGAAATGCATTTGCAGAATGAATTACTCAATAAAGAGAATCAACTCAAGGAGGAACAAGAGGCCAGGCTTAAAGCGCAGCAATCAAGACTCGAAGCACGTGAAAAAACGCGCAGAACTCAAATTTTGGCTTTAAGTGCAGTGCTTGTACTAATACTTTGTATTGCCATACTGGTTTATTGGCAATTTTCTCAAAAAAAGAAGGCAAATCAGTTGCTTAAAAAACAAAATTCTGAAATAGAACGTCAGAAAAAGGAGTTAGAAGAGCAGCGGGATCTGGCCAATAAACAGAAAAAAAGAATTACAGATAGTATTCAATATGCGCATCGAATACAAAAAGCTGTATTGCCCCAACCGGAGACTTTTTCTAAAAATTTCAAAGATTATTTTTTATTGTACCATCCAAAGGATATTGTAAGTGGCGATTTTTACTGGGTAAACAAAAAGGATGACTTGTTGATTATTGCTGCAGCAGATTGCACAGGGCATGGTGTTCCGGGGGCATTTATGAGCATGCTTGGAGTGGCATATCTTAATGAGATTGTGAACAAAATTGCCATAAACAAACACATCAGTGGATTGAATGCCGATGAAATTCTGAATCAGTTACGCGAAATGGTAATCACTTCACTCCATCAGACCGGAAGTATAGATGAACCCAAAGACGGAATGGATATATCTCTTATTATCATCGACTTTGAGCATAAAAAATTGCAATTTTCAGGAGCAAATAACCCATTGTATGTTATCAGAAATAATGAGCTCATTAAATATGATGCGGATAAAATGCCGGTAAGCTACCACCAAAAAAGTAATACGCCCTTTACGCGGCATGAAATTGATCTGAAAGCTGAGGATAGGATTTATTTATTTTCTGATGGGTTTATTGACCAGTTTGGGGGCGAAAATGGGATGAAGTTTCTCGTAAAGAATTTTCAGGAATTGTTATTGAAGATCCACAAGAAATCAATGATTGATCAAAGTAAGATTCTGGAGAAAACTCTTGAAGAGTGGCGTGGAGAGAGGGCTCAGCTCGATGATGTGCTGGTGATCGGCCTGCAATTTACAACCGGAGCACCATCAGAACCTACTACATCGAAAATAGACTGGCAATCAAAAACCATTCTTATTGCAGAGGACACCGATGTAAATTATTTTCTCCTTGCCGCAGTTCTTAAAAATACAAAAGCAAACCTGGTGAGGGTAAAGGATGGAGTGGAAGCCATTGAGTTTATTAAAAACAACGAAGTGGACCTGATCCTGATGGATATAAATATGCCTCGTATGAATGGATATGAAGCAACGCGTTCCATCAAGAAATTACGAAACGATATACCCATAATCGTTCAAACGGCCATGCATTTTGATGATGAGAGCGATGAAGCATTTGAGTCAGGTGCCGACGATTACATTGCTAAACCAATAGATTTAAAAACTTTTATGAAAAAGATGGAACGTTTCCTAAGTTAATTTGCTAATTTGAGAAGCGGAATCAACAAAGTCAGTATTTGATGTAAAAAAGCGGAGATGGAATAGAAATCCGCTTATAAAATATATAACTTGGCTTTTATAGATTAACATAACGGAAATACCATGAACCCACTTATTATTTCTGCAACAGAAGATACTCCCGAGGTTGTTTTTAAAATGAAAGAGGGAAATTTTCAAATGAGTGGCAGATCACTACCTGAAGATGTTATTGAATTTTACACACCTGTTTATTCCTGGTTGGAACAATATGTTTCTAATCCAAACGATGAGACTATTTTTAAAGTGAAAATAGATTATTTTAATTCCGCCTCCCAACGTGCTATAAATGAAATTTTTAACATTCTTGACAGGATCAATCTGAAAGGAAAAAAAATCAATATCGAATGGTATTACTACCAGGATGATGATGAAATGAAAGAAGCAGGTGAGGAATATGCAGAGATAACAAACCTGAATTTTCAATACATTAGTTATGTTCCTGACTAATTGTTTTCTGTATTAGCCGATTTTTTTTTAATTTAATGCGAAGAAAAAACTTTCCTGAATTATGATAAAACTGAAATTATCAATTGTTTTGCTAGTGATAAGTGTTACTGTTTTTTCTCAGGTGCAACTTAATCATCCGAAGAAAACCTATGTGGCACCAGATGGGAAATATTATGTACAGAAGGAATTGCCTGTCTATATCTGGATGTCTACTTCACCAAAAGGCAGCTCGGAAAAGTATCGTTTGCATAGTGAGGTGACTTATAAATACTCAAACCCGATGTATTTTGATACGGAAGGTTTCAATACGGTTCGCTCTCCATCGGCTGTTGATACTTCTTCACGAAAAACACTATATCCGTTGCAGGATATTATTTTTGAGGTATATGCTGATAGTAAATCTCCGGCAACAAAAATAGATTTTGGTGAGGGGGTTTTGTTTAAAGATGAAGGGAAACTTCATCTGGGATCGGGAACCCTGATTGCTCTGACTGCAAATGACAGATTATCAGGGGTTGAAAATATCTATTTCTCAATGGATGGAGAAGCATACAAACCTTATTCTGATCCCATTCCGATTCGGGAAGAAAAAGAATATATACTGAAGTATTATTCAGTTGACAATGTGGGCAATGTTGAACCCATACACGAGTATACACTGGTTTTTGATAAAACGGCTCCTGTCACGAAAATAGAAATTGATAAAGATCGTTACGAAAATATTATTTCCGGGCGTTCGAAAATTGTGTTAAATAGTATAGACAAGGGAACCGGGACCAAAACCATTTATTATTCAATAGATCAGGGGAGCGAAAAGCAATACAAAACCCCAATTATAGCAGCCTACCTGCTGCAGGATGAACACGTGATCACTTTTTATGCTATTGATAAGGTGGGTAATAAAGAAGAGATTCAGACATTTACATTCTATGTTGATAAAACCCCTCCCACAATTATTGAAGAAATAGTGGGGAAAAGTTTTTTTTCAAGCGGCAAGGAATTTTCCTCGGGCAAAACCAGGCTTAAACTTACATCTTTCGATAACAAAGCAGGAGTTAAAGAAATACGCTATTCTGTAAATCAGGGAGAATATGAATTGTATGACAAGCCTGTTTTTCTTACTCAGGCATCAGGTGTTCTTCGTATTATGTCGTACGCGGTAGATCATGTGAACAATCGTTCAAACAGTCAGACTGCGAATGAAAAAACATCCATTCCATACATCGATCTTACGGGGCCTCAATTGAGTCAAAGCTTTAAGGGCCCTCAGTTTAAAACACGCGATACGATGTTTATTAACAGCGAAACACAAATTCTCCTGAAGGGCATGGATTCAGAATCCGGATTGAACAGGATGGAATATTCGCTGAACGAAAACAATCCAAAAGAATATTCGGAAGCTTTCCGGATTGAAAACCAAGGATATGGGATTGTCAATTACACCGGATTTGATAACGTTGACAATACCAGTACAAATTCTTTCGGTTTTAAGGTAGATAATACGGGCCCTTCGATTTCACATACATTTGGTGCTTCATCCATGAAAATGAATGAAGGCATTCATGTATATCCAAAGCATGTCGTTTTATTTGTGGCCGCTACCGATGATGTAGTGGGATTTAAAAGAATGATTTATGCCTTAAACAATGGCCAGGTAAAAGAGTTTACAGGAATGATTCAGAATCTTCCAAAAGGTAAAAACAAGATGAATATTACAGCGTATGATTATCTTGGCAATAGAAATCAGTCTGAATTACAATTTATCATCGAGTGATGGCCAGGCTCATTGAATATCCCACCATTATAAAAGCCTCAGGCAATAAGCCAAAAGAGATCAGAGAATATGTAGGTCTCGTTAATTCTTCAACAGATGTTGTTAGTATAGCTCATATGATTAGTCCTGAAGGATGGAAGGAACCCGGGCAATCTCCGGAGTTTGATGAATATACCCTGGCTTTAAAAGGTACAATTCAGGTTGAAACAAAAGAATCAACATACCTGGTAAAGGCAGGTCAGGCAATACTTGTCAGAAAAGGTGAGTGGGTACGTTACAGCACGCCTGGCGAATCAGGCGCAGAGTATGTTGCTGTTTGTCTTCCGGCATTCTCTCCGGATACGGTAAATAGAGACAAGTAGTATATCTGAATTTTATAAAAAAATCGGATTCGAAAATCCCGGCAAATAAAAAGAATTAGTTTGGTTTTTTTTGTGACAACTTAGAGACTTTGTGGTTTCATGGCTATTTTTATGGACACTAAGACAGTAAAACACAAAGACTTTATCAAAGAGTTATTGATTTATAATGCATCATTTTTCGAGCTTTCGCTAATTAGGTATTCGCTATTATTATTACAGGGTACATGAAAAAAAATCCCTTCCTTGTTTACCAAAGAAGGGATAAAATATCTATACATCGGTGTGATTACATCATGCCACCCATTCCCCCACCACCCATAGGAGGCATAGGAGGAGCATTTTCTTCAGGAATTTCAGCAACTACACATTCGGTTGTTAAGAACATACCGGCAATTGATGCCGCGTTCTCAAGCGCAATGCGGGCAACTTTTGTAGGATCAATAACTCCTGCTTTCAACAGATGATCGTACTTGTCTTCATTTGCATTGTAACCAAAATCGTCTTTGCTTTCTTTAATTTTTTGCACTACAACAGAACCATCAAGACCAGCATTTTCAACAATTTGTCTGAGCGGTTCTTCCAAGGCACGTTTAATAATTTGAATTCCCGTATTCTGATCTTCGTTCTTACCTTTCAGATTTTCCAGGGCCTGGATTGATCTGATATATGACACTCCACCGCCAGGAATAATTCCTTCCTCAACAGCAGCCCGGGTTGAGCTCAGAGCATCTTCAACACGATCTTTCTTTTCTTTCATTTCCACTTCAGAAGCAGCTCCTACATAAAGAACAGCAACTCCACCAGCCAATTTAGCCAGTCTTTCCTGAAGCTTCTCTTTATCATAATCAGATGTAGTGGCATCGACTTGAGTTTTAATTTGCTTTACTCTTGAATTGATGTTTGCTTTATCGCCAGCGCCATTAATTATGGTTGTATTTTCTTTATCAATAGTTATTTTTTCACATGTTCCCAACATATCCAAAGTCGTACCTTCAAGAGTTAGTCCCTTTTCATCAGAAATAACAACTGCGCCGGTAAGAATAGCAATGTCTTCAAGCATTTCTTTTCTGCGATCTCCGAAACCTGGAGCCTTAACAGCAGCAATCTTCAGTGAACCGCGTAGCTTATTAACTACTAAAGTAGCCAGAGCTTCGCCGTCAATATCTTCAGCAATGATAAGGAATGGGCTTCCCGATTGAGCAACAGGCTCTAAAACAGGAAGAAGGTCCTTCATTGTAGAGATCTTTTTATCGTGTAAAAGTATTTTTGGATTTTCAAGCACGGTTTCCATTTTATCCGTATCTGTTACAAAATAAGGAGAAATGTATCCGCGATCAAACTGCATTCCTTCAACCACTTCAACAGTAGTATCGGTACCTTTTGCTTCTTCAACGGTAATGACGCCCTCTTTTTTCACTTTTTGCATTGCTTCAGCAATCAAGTTGCCAATTTCTTCGTCGTTATTGGCTGAAATTGAAGCTACCTGCTTAATTTTTTCACTGTCTTCACCAACTTCCTGCGACTGACTTTTCAGATTCTTGATAACAGCGGTAACAGCTTTATCAATTCCGCGTTTCAAATCCATAGGGTTTGCTCCTGCTGTAACATTCTTTAAACCAACTGCAACAATAGATTGAGCTAAAACAGTAGCAGTGGTTGTACCATCACCTGCATCATCTGCAGTTTTTGAAGCAACTTCTTTTACCAGTTGAGCGCCGATATTTTCAAAATTATTTTCAAGTTCAATTTCTTTTGCTACGCTTACTCCATCTTTAGTAACTCCAGGGGCACCAAATTTTTTTTCAATGATCACATTCCGACCCTTAGGGCCGAGAGTGACTTTCACTGCATTGGCAAGCTGATCCATTCCTTTTTTTAACAGATCACGAGCTTCAATATCAAATTTTATTTCTTTAGCCATTTTATTTGTTTTTTACTGTTTACTATTTTCTGATTACACTTTAGCGAGAATATCAGATTGCTTCATCATGAGATATTCTTTGCCATCATACGTAAGTTCGGTACCTGAATATTTTCCGTAAAGTACAACATCACCAACTTTAACTTGCATAGTAACATCTTTTGTTCCTTCACCAACGGCTATAACAGTGCCTTTTTGTGGTTTTTCTTTTGCCGAATCAGGTATAATGATTCCACTGGCTGTTTTTTCTTCAGCTGCCTGCGGCTCAACAACTACCCTATCTTCCAAAGGTTTGATTTTTACTACTGACATATTCTTATTATTTATTAGTTAAACATTCAGATTTAAATACAGATTGGCGAATTACATATTCTATGCCAATGTATGATTTTGCAGTTTTTGACATTTCACCAGGACATTTTAGCATATTTACCGTTATGCCATGGTCGTGTAGGCCGATGATTTTATTGTATAAATATAAGATTATCAAGATGATATGCGTATACAATATATTTTCAGGATGATAAAAAAAAGCGTCAAATTTCTGACACTTTGGCACTTTTTATTGCTATAATAAACAGTTTACTCACTTTCTTCTTCATCAGGCAAACCTGCCGGTATTGAAGGAAGAGACTGATCAAAATCGGCTGGTGCCTCAATTTGCTGTTCCATGCGTGATTTTGATTCTTCGGGTTTCTTAATGGCCCAACTGGCAAGTATACTTAAAGTCAGCAAAACAGCAGCTAATGTCCAGGTTGCTTTCTCAAGAAAATCAGTTGTTCGACGAACCCCCATCACCTGATTTGATCCGCCAAATGATGCTGAAAGCCCACCGCCTTTTGAATTCTGCACCAATACAACCAAAATCAACAGGATGCAAACAATAAGTATTAATACAGAGATTAAGCTAAACATAACAAATGATTTTACGAATTATTAATAAGTTTCTTAATTTCTGAAATTTGACCCGCAAAGTAAGCACTTTTTTCCGGATATTTCAAGCTTAATTTCTCATAAGCAAATATAGCCTTTGCATAATGCCCCTGTTTGATATAAATTTGCGCAAGCGTATCCGTAAAAAAACCTTCATTTTCTTTAACGCTTTCCTTCGAAATATCCTCATTTTTAATATTTTCTGCCCGGGGTACTATTCTCGGATTGGTTTCAATAAACTTGTCGATAAGTGATCCCTGAAAGTTTTTATTCACTGGTTCCAGAGTACTCTTTTCAACTGAATTCTTCTGTTCATCAGCACCGGGCGATTCAGGCTCTGTTGTTTCTCCTTCAATATTTATGAGGTCTTCACTTTGCGGAACACTTTCAGTTTTTGCTGAGTCTTTATCAATTGTATTAAGCCAGGATGTAAAAGAATGAGATTCTTTGCTGGCAGGAATATTTTTTTCAGATAGTTTATCGTATGCAATATCATTGGATGATTCCACTGTTTTATCAGATACTTCATCAGCTGATAGAATATCTTCATCTATGAAATCTACAGGTGTATCTTTGTAAAATTCTTTGAGCTCTGTTGATGATGGATTTACATCCTGTTCGGTTTCATGCATATCTTCATGAGAAATTTCATCAGATGGTTTCACCAACTCAAAAAAATCTTTGCCTTTGACAGTTCGTTGGGCAAAGTTATTAATGGAGTATGCAGTGTCATCCAACTCGATTCCTTCTCCATATTCTTTTCTTATATCGATGGCCAATCCGGGGATCAATTCAATCTCGGCCGAAGGGCTTAGCTCATAATAAGTCAACTGATCATGAAGTGTACTTGATATATTTTCTTTCAAAGAATCCTTGATTTCTTTTTCAACAGCTATTGGTTGGGGACGATCTGTTATCGAATCTTCTTTTTGAGGAGAACCATGAAACTTATGAAGTAAATAATAGAGAATTTTTCTGTCGGAAACATAGCTGGCTATCAGATTGAGTTCATTTTTATCAATTTTTGACCTTACATTCTGAATATTCTTTATATGTAATAATCTGGCTGTCTGGAAGAAAGGATATTTCTTTATCAATTCACTCAAAACAGTTAAGCTTTGATTATCCAGTTTCCCGGGAGTCTGTATATAGCTATTTATATCCGGCAACATTTTATTTAGCTCATTTACCAGTTTACAAAGGCTCTGTTGTATATTTTATCAAGGAGCTCATCCAAAATTTCATCTGTTAATTCTTCTTCCACAGAAGTAAAATCCTGTGTGCTGTTAAAAACTCTAAAAGCTGAAAAGCTGAGGTCGAAATTATCATCAGCATTTTGAATATTTGCATATTTTACGCGGATCGTGATCGTAAAACGGGTCTTTGCAGCAACATCTCCGGCAGCAACAGATTCCAGCCCTATCTGGTAATTCTTTATTTCTCCGGAGAAATTTATATCTCCTAATGAATTCACTACCCTAAGTTTTGTATTATCCTCAATGTATTCTTTTAATGCATCAGTGAATTTTTGACTTAGTATCGGATTAATTCTGGTTGCACGATTTGCAAAATATTGAACAGAAACGGTTTCGAGTTTAGGGTCAAGACTTCCTCCTTTGGTGCTATAACTCATTGAGAAACAACCAGCAAACAGGAAAAATATTACTATGGGAAACACAAAGTATAGTCTAACCTTCATCTTAGGCTTCATTTAAATCGTATTCTTTTATTTTTCGATACAATGTTCGTTCCGAAATTCCAAGTTCTTGAGCTGCATGCTTACGTTTTCCGTTATGTTTTTGTAAAGCTTTCAGGATAAATTCTTTTTCCTTTTCTTCCAACGACAATGATTCTTCAATTATTTCCTCCGTATCCTGAATATTCGTTTCTTCCTCCTTTTTCAGTTCAAAAGATTTTTCATGAATATCATTACGATGCAAAGCAGGAGATTCTTCCTGATAAAGTTTTTGAATAATCCTGGCATTGTTTTCCTCAAGATCATTGTCGATAGAACCTTTTTGCATGATTTCAAGAACTAATTTCTTTAAATCTCCCATGTCACTTTTCATATCAAACAAGATCTTATATAAGATTTCACGCTCGGTATTAAAAGTCTTCTGATCTAAGTGTGAATCATATAAAGCAGGTAGCTTGTTTTCATAATAATCTGGCAGATAAGTTCGGAGTGTTTCCGTGTTAATTTCTCTGGTAGTTTCGATTACTGATATCTGTTCTGTTATATTTTTCAATTGCCGGATATTTCCCGGCCATCTGTATTTCATTAATACTTGTTTTGCTTCCTCAGATAAACTAATAGACGGCATTCGATTAGCTTCTGCAAAATCAACAGCAAATTTTCTGAACAACAAATAGATATCCTCTTTTCTTTCGCGTAATGAAGGGATATGAACAGGAACAGTGTTCAATCTGTAGAATAAATCTTCACGAAATTTCCCTTCTCCGATGGCTTTTTGAATATCAACATTTGTAGCAGCAATTACACGAACATTTGTTTTGATATTTTTTGATGAACCAACACGTAAAAATTCTCCTGCCTCAAGAACTCTGAGCAATCGTACTTGTGTTGACAGCGGCAATTCAGCTACTTCATCCAGAAATATTGTTCCTCCGTTAGCTACTTCAAAATATCCTTTTCTGCTATCATATGCTCCTGTAAATGAACCTTTTTCATGACCGAATAACTCGGAATCAATAGTTCCCTCGGGAATAGCACCACAGTTAACCGCTATATAAGATCCATGTTTGCGTGAAGAAAAATTGTGAATTATTTGTGGAAATACTTCCTTTCCAGCACCGCTCTCGCCGGTAATCAGCACTGATAAATCAGTAGGAGCAACCTGTATTGCAATATCAATGGCCCTGTTAAGGCTAATTGAGTTGCCAATGATTCCAAATCTTTGCTTAATACGCTGAACGTCCATATCTATTCAAGAAAAATTGTCAGTTATTCATCACAAATTTTTACTATATATACTAATTTTATAGTATTCATTGTAATTGATGAGACTGACAAAATTACAATATTAAAAGATTTTTGCATATTTACTTTGGCTAAAAACAATACTTATACACATGAATTCATTTGTAGGTATCATTCCATCACGATATGCATCGAGCCGTTTTCCCGGGAAAGCCCTCGTTGATATAGGTGGAAAGCCAATGATTCAAAGAGTGTATGAACGTGCAAGGGAAATATTGGAAACTGTTGTTGTTGCTACCGATGAGGAGAGAATTTCAGATGTCGTAAAAGAATTCGGAGGAATGGCCGTAATGACGTCTGAAAGTCATCAAAGTGGCACCGACAGATGTTTAGAAGCATTGGCTAAACTGGAGGAAATGAACACAACAAGCTATTCAGTTATCATCAATATTCAGGGAGATGAACCATTTATCAAAAAGGAACAAATAGAACTGCTCATGTCTTGTTTTGATGATAAACACACACAGATAGCAACATTAATTAAACAAATTGAGGATCAAAAGGTAATTTTTGATCGTAACCGTCCGAAAGTGGTTATAGATGCAAACGATTTTGCCATGTACTTCAGCCGGTCTCCTATTCCAAATTTAAGGGATGTAAAGGAAGAAAAGTGGCATTTGAAACACAGATACTTTCAGCATATAGGTATGTATGCTTATCGAAGGGATATCCTTCGGGAAATCACACAACTTTTACCAACTTCACTTGAAGTAGCAGAATCATTAGAACAACTCCGTTGGTTGGAAAATGGATATAAAATCAAAACGGCCATTACGAAGTTTGAGAGCTATGGTATTGATACTCCCGAAGATCTCAGGGAGGCAATCAGGTTAGGATATATCTAAAACAGTTTTTTCTCTGTGAATCTTTGTATCTCCTTTGAGTAACTCAGTGTCACAGTTATTTTAATTCCAGGACCAGGCTTACTTTCTGTAAAGCCTATACCTTTTTCAAATAGGACATAAACGCGGTGAATTAATACCTGCTCTCAATGATCTTCCAGTCCAGAATATCCCAGAAAGCGTTTACATAATCAGGTCTTCTGTTTTGATATCCCAGGTAATAGGCATGTTCCCATACATCGCAGGTAAGAATCGGGGTGAATCCATTTCTGAGTGGATTGCCAGCATTGTTTTCCTGAACAATTTCAAGCTTCCCCTTGTCGTTTTTAACCAGCCATGCCCAACCCGAACCGAAGAGAGTAGCAGCAGCTTTTGAAAATTTCTCTTTAAAGTCAGCAAAAGAACCGAAATCTTCTTTTATCTGGTTTGCCAAATCTCCTGAAGGTTCACCTCCCCCGCCGGGCTTAAATGAAGTGAAGTAAAATGTATGATTCCATACCTGTGCTCCATTATTGAAAATACCACCATCCGCCTTCTGAATGATAGTCTCCAGTGAAGCATTTTCAAATTGAGTTCCCTGAATCAGGTTATTCAGGTTCGTAACATAAGCCTGGTGGTGTTTCCCATAATGAAACTCCATCGTTTGTTTGTCGATAACCGGAGATAGTGCATCCGGCGAATACGTCAGTTTAGGTAGTTCAAAAGTCATAATTTCATTTTTTAGGTTAGGATTCGAAAATTTGTTTTCTGCGGTAACATGTTTAACAAGCCTCTGTTAAGAAAATACTCATTATTTTATACCTATACAAAAATAAAAAAACCCCGGGAAAAATATCCCGGGGTATTCATAAAAAACCCAATAATCCTAATTGAAAATATTATTTAAATTGTTTTGCAACTTCTTCCCAGTTTACTACATTCCAAAAAGCAGAAATGTAATCGGGGCGACGGTTCTGGTAATGTAAATAATATGCATGTTCCCATACATCCAATCCCAGGATTGGCGTTCCTTTTACATCACTGACATCCATTAAAGGATTGTCCTGGTTTGGTGTGGATGTTACTTTTAATCCACCGGATGTTTTTACCAGCCATGCCCAACCTGAACCAAACCTTGTTTCGGCGGCATTTGAAAATTCGTTTTTGAAATTATCAAATGAGCCAAAATCTTTCCGGATTGCTTCTGCCAATTCTCCACCAGGTTCACCGCCGCCATTCGGACTCATTACTTTCCAGAATACATTGTGGTTGTAAAAACCGCCACCGTTATTTCTCATAGCTGCCGGTAATGCTGATGCTTTTGAAAGTATTTTTTCAATTGATTTTCCTTCTAATTGTGTTCCCCTTAAAGCATCATTTAGTTTGCTTGTATATGCCGCATGATGTTTGGTGTGGTGTATCTCCATGGTTCGTGCATCAACATGAGGTTCGAGCGCATTGTACTCATAATCCAGTTTTGGTAATTCGAAAGCCATTGTATTAATTATTTAATGAATAAATTTGTTTTATTTAGAATTATTATAAATAAATGAATGTATCTTTTAAACCACAATTTTTTATAAATGTTCATTTGCTAATAGTTTTCTCCGTTTTTTTATTTTCGCAACAGGATGAATAAGCAAATACTGAAATTGTTTACAAACGATAGTGAAATCATTCTTGTGGCTTCCGATTATGCAGCATGGATCATGTTTTTACCCCTCATTGGTTTTACAGCCTTTGTCTGGGATGGAATTTACCTGGGGGCTACAGCAGCCAGGGAGCAACGCAATGCAACCCTGCTGGCAACAGCAGCTTATTTTCTGATTTACTATGCATTA